>PDUK01000103.1 GCA_006212115.1 Thalassolituus sp.
GTCTGTCTTCTGGTCTGCGAATCAACAGCGCGAAAGACGACGCTGCTGGTCTGGCGATTTCTACCCGTTTCACTTCTCAGATCAAGGGTCTGGACGTCGCCGTACGTAACGCGGGTGACGGTATCGCTCTTGCGCAAACCGCTGAGGGTGCACTGGGTTCCATTAACGAATCTCTCCAGCGTATTCGTGAGCTGGCGGTTCAGTCGGCGAACGCGACCAACTCTGATGTTGACCGTGAAGCTCTTCAGGCTGAGGTTGATCAGCTGGTTTCAGAGATCTCACGTACTGCCGACGAGACTGACTTCAACGGTCGTAAGCTGTTGGACGGCTCCTTCTCAGCGACTTTCCAAATCGGTGCCAATGCGGGTCAAACTGTCGATGTCTCAATTGGTGAGCTCACCGCTGATAGACTCGGCTCGTCATCGCAGTCGGGTGTATCTGCTAAAGGGACTGATAGTGCACTCGGTAACGGCGACTTGATTATTAATGGTGTCGCTATTGGTGCTTCGCGAGCCGGAGATGATACGTCTTCGACTAGCAATGCTGACGCATCAGCGATCGCTAAAGTTGAAGCGATAAATCGGTCCTACGACGAAACTGGCGTCAAAGCATTCACGAATGAAAATACTGTGGCCGGTTCCGAGATGACTGGTGCGGCGACTTCGGGCACGCTCACATTGAACGGCGTGGATGTTGATCTGTCGACGGCCACTAGCACAGAACAAACGAGAGCTAGCGTTGTAGAAGCAATAAATGCAGTCTCTGACCAGACTGGTGTTGTAGCTACGGATTCTGGCGCTGATTCTGGAGGTGTTACCCTTGTTGCCGCTGATGGTCGAAATGTGGAAATTGCGTTCGGGGGTACTTTAACCTCGGCTTCCACAGGTATTGCTGCAGCGGACACATATGAGGGTGGATACACCCTGGTAGCAGACGGTGACGTATCAAAGATTGAAATCACTGGTGGTGATGATACCGGCAACGGCTCTCTTTCTAACTCCGGTCTGGCAGCGGGCAGTTACGATCGTGCCACGGCGGCCACGGTTAACACTGCAACCGTATCCAACATCGGTCCGTCCAGCATCGGAGGAGGTAGCTTTGCAAACACCGTTAATGTGGCTGGCACAAACGCAACCACGGATGCAACCAGTGTAAGTATCGCCGTTGGGGACACTACGTCCGACAGCGTTCTCGCAGCAGGTAGCTCGGTCACTGATTTGGCTCAGGCCGTGAATGGTGTGCCTGGAGTGAGCGCTTGGGAAGAAATTTCATTGGAGATTACGTCGACAGGTACGACGTTAGCTTCAGGTGATACTCTGACCTTTGGTGGTACGGTGGTGACTGCTAGCGGCGCGGCTGGTGACCTTGAAGCGCTCGCCGACGACATTAATGGAACAGATTTTAGCGGCAGTGATTTAGATGTATCTGCGGAGTACGATGGTACCAACCTTAACCTAACTATTCGTAACTTTGGCGCTGCGGAAGTTACCTTCGCGACGTCTGCTAATGATGTAACCACCACAGCCGGCACTTTAAATGGTAACGAAGCTACCGGTGTACTGGCCTTTGTATCTGATGATGGCCAAGATGTCTCAGTTTCTTTGTCAGATCCAACAACCGGTGGTAGGTTGTTTGCAGGTAATGCTGCTGATGCTGAGTATACCGGTGTTAACGGTTTGGAGAATGGTGACCTCGTTATCAACGGAGTGAACATTGGCGCTGCAGATCCGAGCACAGATAAGGCATCTGCTGAGTTTGCGTCTGATGGGAACCGTATTCTAAGTTCTGAGAAGTCAAACTCTGCCATTGCTATAGCTTCTGCAATTAATGAAGTGAGCGGAGAAACAGGTGTAACTGCTGAGGTTAACGCCACTGTTGTTACTGGTGGTGATGGCAGCACTCTAAATGGTAGCGATTACGCACTTGACGGTTCAGGTGACTTCCAAGTGGGTGACCAGGCGGCGCTCTACATCAATGGTGTGAGTTTGGGTGATCTGACACTACAGGCCGATGGCAGCGGTAATATTGATGCTGATAAGGCTAAGTCGGATGCAATTAATCTAATTAACTCCAGCGCTGGTAAAACTGGAGTGACTGCGGAAGATAATGGTGTATCTATCACTTTGACTGCTGCAGATGGTCGTAATGTCTCAATCGCAATTGATGATAAGTCTGGAAACAGCTCATCAATTGGAGCCTTGTTTGGGATGGATGCTTCAACATCTGGTAGTGCTATCGGCGAAAGCACTTTTGGTGAGGCTACATCTGGCAGTGCTGTTATTAGCGCTGAGGCCTCTACCTACAAGACGACATCAAGTACCGTTACTCTAACGTCCTCGCGGGAATTCTCTCTCGAACTTGGTAATAACGGTAAGGATGAGCTTGAAGCTCTGGGCTTCAGTGCCGGTACCTACGGTGGTGGTGAAGACGGTCAGTTCCTGTCCGATATCGACATCTCGACCTTCGAAGGTGCGCAGTCTGCCATCACCGCGATCGACAACGCGATCGGTCAGGTGGCGAGCCAGCGAGCCGACCTTGGTGCGATTCAGAACCGTCTCGAATCGACAGTGAGCAACCTGCAGGTTACTTCTGAAAACTTGAATGCTGCAAACTCTCGAATTCAGGACGCGGACTTTGCGGCCGAAACCGCTGAGCTGTCACGTACTCAGGTACTGCAGCAGGCTGGTATTTCGGTACTGGCTCAGGCCAACGCTGCAGGTCAGCAGGTTCTGTCTCTGCTGGGATAAGGTAACCGGTAAGATGGGCTGGCTTTTCAGCCCATCTTTGCTGACTTAGATACCAATGAGGTGAATTATGAACGAGCTGAGAAATAATGTGATGGACAAAGCGTCTGCTACGTCTCCTGTCAGCGTCACCCAGGGTCAGTCTGCGAAGGTCAACGTGAGCGCTGACTTCAGCGCTGTCAGCGGCAAGGAATTGCCGCAGGCTACCGAAACCCGGGCAGAAGTAAGCTCAGAAAAAGTTCGCGATGCAGTATCTCGTATCAACGAATACGTGCAGCAGACCGAGCGCACTCTGGACTTCAAACTGGATGAAAACAGCGGCAAGACGGTAATCAGCGTCTATGATAAATCATCTGCGGAACTGATTCGTCAGATCCCCAGTGAGCTGGCCCTCGAGCTGGCGCAGAAATTGAATGATGAAGAGCCTTCTTTGTTGTTTAGTGCGCAAGTGTAACGGTTAAGTAAACCGCTCTTATAAAAGACCCGCACTGGCCGATAAGGAAAGTGTGGGTTTTTTTATGGCTGCAATACGCAGCAAGAGGATTGTATGGCATCGATAGAATCGTTAGGTCTGGGATCAGGTGTACTGACTACCGACCTCGTCGATAAGATCATTACGGCTGAGAAGGAAGTCAGTGAGCTTCGTCTCGATCGTCGTCAGGAGCTGATCGAAGCCAAGATTACCGCCTATGGTGAAATCAAAGGCCTGATGTCTACTATGCAGGCCGCAGTGAACAACCTTGCTTCACCCAGTGCCGCGGGGGCGACCGTAGCAACCTCAAGTAATGAAGACATTCTCACTGTAACCACCTCAACGACTGCTGATCCCGGTACTTACAACGTTGAAGTTCTGAACACCGCCAAGTCGCATTCCCTGGCAACAGGTACCTTCAATAGTTTTGATGAGATTATTGGTACAGGCGAACTGAGCTTCAGTTTCGGCGACAACACCTATGACGGTGTGACCGGTGATATCACTGGCCAGGACGTCAATACGGACAGGCCAACCAGCACCATTACCATTGCTGAATCGAACCGCACTCTGAGTGGTATTCGTGATGCTATCAATAACGCAGATATGGGGGTGACGGCGTCCATCATTAATGACGGTACGGGTTATCGTTTGTTGATGACCAGCGACGACACAGGATCCAGCAACGCCATGCGGATTGAAGCGCGCGATGACAGCGGCAATCTGTTGACGAATGGTCTGGCGGCGATGGCGTTTAATGAATTACAGAGCGGCCCGGATAATCTCGAACAGACCAGTCGCGGGGAAGACGCACAGCTTAGTGTGAACGGTCTGACGATTACCCGTGAGAGTAATAACGTCGATGAGGTCATTAAAGGCGTTACCATCAATCTTAAGAGCGCCGATGTTGGTACTCAGGTCAGCATCAGCGTTGAGCCAGATACGGATACCTTGAGTGAAAATATTCAGGGATTTGTTGATGCCTACAATAACCTGAAGCAGTTTGTGGACGATCTGTCATCCTACGATTCAGACAGTCAGCAAGCGGGCTTACTGTTGGGCGACTCGACCATTCGGACTATGCAAAGCCAGATCCGATCGCTGATTTCTGAGCCTATTGCAGGACTGAATGGTGAATATCGCTCGTTGACTGAGCTGGGTGTAAACACGAACCGTAATGCAGATTACCTGCTTGAGTACGATGCATCGGTATTCCGTAAAGCGATTTCGGAAGAGCGATCTTCTATCGTTGGTATTCTGGCAAAGTCAGGCGTGACCAGCGACAGTCAGATCACCTACGTGAACGACTCCATCAATACCAAAGCGGGCAGTTATGGTGTTGAAATAACGCAACTGGCGACGCAGGCAAACCTCGGCGTCATTGGGGCTGTTGGATTTTGTCTCGCCCGTAACCGTCGATAGCAGCAATGATACCTTCACAATCAATGTGAACGGTAAAGACGCGACTATCAATTTAACGAATGGTGACTACACCTCTGGTGATGATCTCGCCGCCGAACTCGCGTTGCAGATTAACAGCAATGAGACACTGGTTCAGTTTGGTCACTCCGTGTCGGTGGATTTTAATTCGAGCAGTAACAACTTCTCGATTACATCCAACAAATACGGTTCAGACTCACAGGTCTACATTAAATCCGTCAGCGGTAATACTGCTAATACACTGGGCTTCAGTGCGCTCGGCAGCGGCACCTATCAAGGCGGAGAACTCACTACTCTGAATGCGTCGGCGTTTGCCGGGCGTGGTGCCAGTACCGATGTTGGTAGTCGTTTTATTGATGAAGAAACCGGTATTAACTTTCAGGCAAATAACGCAACTTTCAGTCTGGATGTAGATGGCGCTGGGCCCGTGGCTGTCACGGTCGACCAGAATGCCCAGGGCCAGGATTTAAATGGCGATGGTACGTTTGGTGATCGTCAGGATACATTGCAAGCCATTCAGACAGCCATCGATGCCACTGCGCTTAACGGCCAGGTTCTGGCGTCTTTCGACAACAATGGCTACCTCAAATTTGAGACAACCTCAGTAGGTGCTGCGAGCTCAATCGAAATTACTTCTGTTGGTGGGTCGGTCACGGATATCCAGCTGGGTCTGGATGACACTCAGGGTGTTCAGACCAATGGTAAAGATCCGGGGCTGGATTTCCCCGCAGCGGTGAATTTTAAAGTTCAGGTCGACGGCATTGATTCCGATGGTTTTGTGTCCATACCTGCGGGTACCTATCTGACGGGCGATGATCTAGCGACTGAGATCCAGACGCAGCTTGCGGCAACACTTAGTACTGACCCCAATTTCACTGGCGTTGTGCGTGGTGGTGAGACGGCGACGGGTTCTCGCGACATCAGTACTAATATCGACTTCACTACGACCAATGCGGGTTTCCGGTTGAATGTCTCCGGAGTGGAGCAGGATATTCTGGTGAATACTGACTCGGGTGATAACGTTGCTGATATTCAGGCCGCGTTAGACAGTGCCTATGGAGCAGGCGTTGTGACGGCGGCACTGGATGGCAGCGGTCTGAAGCTCAGTACAGTGGCAACCGGGCATGAAGAATTTATTGAAGTTGTCAGTGACGGTCGTGGCGCGCAATCGTCCGCGTTCGCTGACATCTCAACGGGTTATGATTTCTCAGCTCCCGGACAAAATGCCAGTTTTACTCTGACCGTCGGTGGAACGGCCATCAATGTGGATGTAACAGGGGACGGCACTTCTGGGAGTAACGACAGCCAATCGAACCTGGTTGCGATTCAGAGTGCACTGGATGAAGCCCTTGTAGCAACCGGAGAATATCAAGCTGGGGACATTACCGCTGCGGTAAATGGATCTGGTCAGCTGTATTTTGAGACTAACTCGAAAGAAGGCGTCAAAACCTCTGCGACTTTTGGTGCCGCAGCCAGCATCGAAATCAGCAATCTAGGCGGGACCGCCGCGACTTCTCTGGGATTATCCGCTGAAACTAGCGCTAACGGATTTGACGGCTTCGGCATGAGCAGTGGTCGTGAGTTCGGCTACGATTTAGACCCGATGGTTTCTTACAACTACGATTCGGATAGCGACCTTGGCTCTTTCTCTATTCAGATTGGTGGAGAGGGCACAAGTGTTGGATTCACGGAACTGGATGCCGACGCGATTGCCTTCCTTGGACTCGAGGACGTGAGTCAATACAGCCAGGACATTCCGACTGGCACCGATGTCGCCGGAAAAATTAACGGTGTAGAAGCATCTGGCACGGGGCAATTTTTACGTGCGGTCGATGGCAATGTGAAAGCGTCGCCGGGCTTTTATATCGGTTCAGAATCCGCAGGTTTTGATGCGCCAGTGGTGCTGGACGCCGATAACAGTCAATTCACGATTGAAGTGGATGGCGTAGAGGCCGAGATTCAACTGAACTTTCCGGCCACTTACATCAGCGGCTCGGCGCTCGCATCTGCGTTGCAGACGGCGATTAACGACAATGCGACTCTGCAGTCAGAAGGCTTGTCTGTGAAAGTGGAATACACCGACGATACTTCGTCTTTTGCCTTTAACAAATTCGGTATCATTTCTAATAGCACGGGTGCCGACTCTTCTGTTGAGATCAAAGACCTACCAAACGACGCGGCCGATTTATTTGGTTTTGTCCGGGGCGTAGGAGACGGCGAGCGAGGCAAGGACGCAGATGGCGCCATTGATGATGCATCCGGTATCCGCCTGAAAGTCACGGGCGGAGACATTGGTGAGCGCGGCGACATTACATACATCACCGGCTTCGGTGATCAGTTAAAGGACATCCTGCTCAACTTCCTTGATAACTCCAGTGGCACCATTACTAACAAACTGTCTGCGTTGGATCAGGATATTACCACGGTGGAGGAAGACCGCGCAGATCTCCAAGCTCGTATGGATGCTCAGGAAGCACGTCTCAAGGCGAAGTTTTTGTACAACGATTCCCTGATTCAGACGCTGAATACGACGTTGGATTACGTTAAGCAGCAGTTTGATGCGTTGAATGGTAATAACAAAGACTAATCTTTCGGGAATAGCTCCTACGATCAAATTGTAGGAGGGGATCTTATTCCCGATAGGGTTCTCGTATGGCAGGCCGTCGGGAAGAGGCTTCCCTCCTACAAGATAATTGAACCACATCGCGAATAGCCCTCGGCCGATTCGCTCCTACCAAGAACCATATCGAGTTGCAGTCAACCACAGGATGAAACCCCGACGTCTTTACTGTAAAATGCCGCGTCATTTTCATACGTAAGACAGCGACAGGGGTATCACCTTGGAAATCAATCCAATCGTCGAACAGATTAAAGACCTTCAGGCACGTACTGACGTGCTTAGGGGGTATCTTTGACTACGCCAACAAAGTTGAGCGTCTCGAAGAAGTAGAACATGAACTGGCTCAAGGTGACGTCTGGGATGATCCAGATCGTGCACAGGAGCTGGGTCGCGAGCGTTCTGCGCTCGAAGCGGTTGTGAAAACCATTGATACCCTTGATAACGGCCTTGTCGACGCCAAAGACCTGCTGGATATGGCGGTTGAAGAAGACGATGAAGACTCCGTTGATGAAGTAAAAAGCGAACTCGATGGCCTGCAGGCTGAGCTGGAAGTGCTTGAGTTCCGTCGCATGTTCTCCGGCGAAATGGACGAGAACAACTGTTACGTCGAGATTCAGGCTGGTTCAGGCGGCACGGAAGCGCAGGATTGGGCCAATATGATGCTGCGTATGTACCTTCGCTGGGTAGAAGCGCATGGCTTCAAAGGCGAGCTGATGGAAGTCTCCGAAGGTGAAGTCGCAGGCATCAAGAGTGCCACTATTCATGTTCAGGGCGAGTACGCCTACGGCTGGCTGCGAACAGAAACAGGCGTTCACCGTCTGGTGCGTAAGAGTCCATTTGACTCTGGCAACCGTCGTCATACCTCATTCTCTTCTGTGTTTATTTCCCCAGAAGTGGATGACAACATCGAGATCGATATCAATCCAGCGGATCTCCGTATCGATGTATACCGCGCGTCCGGTGCGGGTGGTCAGCACGTTAACCGGACTGAGTCTGCTGTACGTATTACCCACTTGCCGACGAATACCGTGACCCAGTGTCAAAATGACCGTTCGCAGCACAAGAACAAAGATCAGGCGATGAAGCAGATGAAAGCCAAGCTCTATGAGCTGGAATTGCAGAAGCGCAGCGCCGAATCTCAGGCATTGGAAGACACTAAGGCCGATATCGGCTGGGGTAGCCAGATCCGCTCGTACGTGCTGGACGATTCACGTATTAAAGACCTGCGTACCAGCGTTGAAACGCGTAACACTCAGGCAGTGTTGGATGGCGATCTCGACCAGTTTATTGAAGCGAGCCTGAAGTCCGGGCTTTGAGGCCGTTTCTGCTCCGCCTTCGCAGAATTCGCAAAACTGGTCGGGAATAAGATTCCCTCCTACAGGATGAGAATTTGTAGGAGGGGAGCATCTCTCCGACACGGCCGGTCGGGAATAAGATTCCCTCCTACAGGATGAAAATTTGTAGGAGGGGAGCATCTCCCCGACACGACACCAAACAGAATTTAACATTGATCCCTTGAATACCGGGTGCCAAATGACAGATCAGAATCAAACCGCTCAGGACGAAAACAAACTTATCGCTGAGCGCCGTGCCAAACTTGAGACGCTGCGTGAAAACTGCAAAGCCAATGGCCACCCAAATGACTTCCGTCGTGAGAATCTGGCCGCTGATCTGAAGGCAGAGCACGGCGAAAAGAGCAAAGAGACACTGGCGGAAGAAGGCCACCGTGTAGCGGTAGCTGGTCGTGTGATGCGCCGTGGCGGCCCGTTCATTGGTATTCAGGATGTCACCGGTTCTTTGCAGGTATATATGGCTAAGCCGCTGCAAAAAGAAAGCACTGCTTGGCAGTCTCTGGATATCGGTGACATCGTGGCGGCTACCGGTACGCTGAGTTTGTCCGGTAAGGGCGAGCTGTATGTCGACGTAAGCGATCTCAGCAGCTTCCAGATCCTGACCAAGTCTCTGCGTCCGCTGCCAGATAAATTCCACGGCCTGGCGGATCAGGAACTGAAATACCGTCAGCGTTATGTCGACCTGATCATCAATGACGAGACCCGCAAGACCTTCCTGTTGCGCTCTAAAATCATTGAAGGCATCCGCTTCTATTTGTCACAGCGTGGTTTTATGGAAGTCGAAACGCCAATGCTGCAAACCATTCCAGGTGGTGCGACGGCGAAGCCGTTTGAAACTCACCATAACGCGCTGGATATCGATATGTTCCTGCGTATCGCTCCAGAGCTGTATCTGAAGCGTTTGGTTGTCGGTGGGTTCGAGCGTGTATTCGAAATCAACCGCAACTTCCGTAACGAAGGTCTTAGCACACGTCACAATCCAGAATTCACCATGATTGAGTTCTATCAGGCGTACGCGGATTATCGTGACATGATGGACCTGACCGAAGGTATGCTGCGTTTCGTTGCTGAAACAGTTATTGGTACCACCACGATAAAATACGGTGAGTCTGAGTACGACTTCGCGCAGCCTTTCCAGCGCATGACCATGGTAGAAGCCATCCTGAAGTACAACCCGGATATGGACGCGGACGTACTGAATAACGCCGAGGCTAATTTGGAGACTCTGAAAGAGTACGCGAAGAAAGTGGGCGTTCCACAGTCTGAAAAGCAGGCAGCTTGGGGGGCGGGTAAATACATCTGCGAAATCTTTGAAGAAACCGCAGAAGAAAAACTCGACCAGCCAACCTTTATTACCGAGTACCCGTGGGAAGTTTCACCACTGGCACGTCGCAACGACAACAATCCGTTTGTGACCGACCGTTTCGAATTCTTCGTTGGTGGCCGTGAGCTGGCAAACGGCTTCTCGGAATTGAATGACGCTGAAGATCAGGCGGCACGCTTCCGTAAACAGGTTGAAGAGAAAGACGCGGGTGACGACGAGGCAATGCACTACGACGCCGACTACGTACAGGCGTTGGAATACGGTATGCCACCGACTGCCGGTGAGGGGATTGGTATCGACCGTCTGGTGATGCTGTTTACAGACTCACATACTATTAAAGATGTGATTCTGTTCCCGCACATGAAGCCTCTCTGAGGCTAGCAGAGGGAAATCGCGCATAGCCAGGCAAGCTGGCTGAAGCGCTCCTACGAGGTGAATTACGCTACCGATGTAGGAGGGGATTTTATCCCCGACAATGGGCTGGTTAACGAGATTGTCGGGAAGGCGCTTCCCTCCTACAGGTTCACCATACATGGTTGTGTAGGAGCGCAACGCGAAGCTTGCGCGATTATTTCGCGCTTAGTCAGGCAAGCTGACTGAAGCGCTCCTACGAGGTGAATTAGGTTACCGATGTAGGAGGGGATCTTATCCCCGACCATGCATTGTGGGAGCGAATCAGCCGGA
>PDUK01000104.1 GCA_006212115.1 Thalassolituus sp.
TGAGTCGTAGCTGCAAGCATACTGAGAACCAGAAACGACAATCGAAAACGCATAACACACCTGACGGTAAATATATAAAGTTGGGGATTATAAAGGCGAATTGCCCGGGTAATTCATTACGCGGGCAACTCAGATGAAATCACGCCTGGGAATAGGGCATTACACCTTATTCTTCGTGGTCGTGCTCTTCACCTTCTTCGTGGTCTTCCTCTTCATGTTCGTGCTCTGTCTGAACGTGTGTCAGTACAGCACTGGCAAGAACTCGAAGGTCTGAACTTCCCTCTGCGCTCGAGTGAAGGTGATAGCTTTCACCATCATGGCCGTCGATGAAGAACAGGGTATTGTTAGCACTATTGATCCCGATGAACGCTTCTGAATCAGCAAGCAGGAGGTCGGATGCTGACCAATCGATAGAAGTATCTAGCTCGAACGTGCTGTTGTCCTCAACTGAAAGCTCTTCTCCCTCTGCATGGTAGAACAGGGCGATAAATCGACCGCCTGTACCTAGAACTCCAAGAGCCTCTGACTCATCACTGGTCGGTGCTGCTACAGTGATAATCCCATCCGCAACTAATTCTGAAGAGATGTCTACGGTATCGACATGATCACTGTGTGCTTTAGATAGCACCAGTTTATTGGTCTCAGTACTCCAGCCTGCAATAACGTTGTAGGTCGAGTGAGTTGCCGTTAAGTTAGTCAGGTCAGCAACGGTTGCACTTGTGTCGGTCACGATCGTGAAACTGGTATTGGTCTCGCCTTCGTCAGTAACCACTGAAAGCAAAGAATCATCACTACACAAAATCTGTGTGAGATATTCCGTTTGGGCGGTCGCTGAAATGTCGCCGTTGCAGGTGGCACTTACAGGTGTTGCCAGTGATTCACCGTCAGCTTCTTTAACTTCAACGGTAATGCTGCCGTCGATATCGGTGAACGTTAGGTAGTGTCCACCACTCAGAGCTAGTGTTGGGTAATCAACAGAGTTCCAAGTGGTAACGACAGCCCCATCGTATGCATTCAGGACTGTGCTGGTGCTGCCGTCGTATGCGGAGAAGTATTCGTGAGTCGCGACTACTTGGGTGGCTCCTGACGTGAGAGTTGTGTCCGTCAATGTAACGTCATGGGTATGGCCGTCTTCTTCCGCCAAGTGTTCGAGACCAGAATCAACAATAGAGACGGCACCACCGTCCAGCATTGCGGCGGTCAGCCCGCTTTTGGCCAGAACAAGGGTTGCGCCTGTCGCAGAAGTTGCAACCACATCAGTCGAGTACGCTTCATCAGACTCTACTGTCTGGTCGTACATATTCAGGCCTGAGTCGTCAGAAACAGAGTAAATAAGACGGCCTCCCGCATGCTCTTCTTCTGAAAGGTTATCGTCGTCGTTGTCATTACCTGAGCTACTGCCCGAGCCACCGCAAGCAGCCAGAGTGCCTGCCATTGCCAGAATCAACAGCGACTTGCTCAGTTCACTTTCAAAAAACGAAGCCATGGTCATAAATCCTTCATCGGTAAGTGTCATGGTCACAGACGTATACTGCACCATCATTAAATTATGTGGTTACAATATAACATAACTTGATTCAGATATGGCAAGCGCCATTTTGTAAGCGTCAGGCGTTAGGGTGCCAATGAGTTGAAAGCAGAGGTGTAGTGGATAATGCTGGATGAACTCTAGAGCTTAAGCTTGGTTCACGGTCGACGGTAAGCCAGCTCTGAAACAAACGTGATTCCTACCTCAAGATTGCTAGCCATCACACGTTTTCTGAAGTGGTCTGTGCAGTAAACATGATTGAAGTAATCGAAATCCGTCTTAAAAACAGCAGGCGCGCCGATGTCTGGCAAGTTGAACGCGAGAGACTTGATTCCTACTGCGATACCATTTTCAAGCAGCTCTTCAGATTGGTCTGACAGTGGAGTTACAACGTTATGTAAAGACAGAAGGTGATAGGACTGACCATCTAATGTGAAAGGCAAAAACTCTCCAAAGAGGGCCAGCAGATCTTCAAGATTGCATTTTGCTCGCTCGCTCAGCACCAGAAAGCAGCCGTTCCAGGTATAAATATCAGGTAATGCATGTAACTCGCGAACATCAGTTGAGTGATAGTCATAGAGCGCAGCGCCGCAATCGGGCCAGGAATCAGCTAGATTAGCCTCCGCTTCGCGTAGATCTTCGTAACCCAGGTCACCATAGGCTTCAGTGATGGCTTTAGAACTCAGTTCTAACATGCCGAACTTGTCGGAAATGGGCTCTATACGGTAGATGTTCATCTTCTTTCTAGATCCTTACCTGGTTATTCAGCGGAGGCAGCAAACAGCTTATTGATCTTTGCCTCGTACTGACTAGAAGCCTTTTGAGTAAGAAACGTATAGTCACTGCCGTGCTCCAGCATCGCGCGAAAACGTAAGAGCGTATTCTTCACTGCGTCCGCCGAACGCGCAGGGGTTAGCGCGTCATTTATCATTTGCTCATACGCAAAAGTATGGATATTGGCGTGAGGCAGGGCCTTGGGGAAGCGCCAGTGCGGTACGTACTTCATACTCTTAGGGAGGTAAACTCCATTCACTGGGTCATTTATACCAATTCCATAGCGATGCAGTCGGGCACGCGCCATTATGGCGTTCTTCGTCTGAATTTTAGGGCCACCTGGGTTTGCTGGGTCTTTAACACGTTTACCTCCACCAACCACAATATGATGGCAATGGCAGTTATCATCAGGCGACATAATACCTGCTGCCTCCATATTCTTACGTAGATTTGCGGTGGGGTGATGAGGATCTGACTTCATCAAGGCTAACTGCTCGGGGGTAGTAACCTTGGCGCCCTGTGGAACTGCCCGCGACGATTGATAATCACATAACTCTTGCTGAAGGCAGATTCGCTCTTGAATAGATGAGTTTGTTTCAAGGTTTCTCATACGACGGTCCAGATCAGCCAGCCGTAGCTTTAGCTCTTCATCAATCTTCTTCTTTTCTTCCACTGATACCGGCTTACTCAGCCTGAGTTTGTGATATTCACGTGCCGCTTTCTCGAATTCTTGTATGTTGTGCTCAAGCGGAGTTAACGGTAATGGCATGACTCGAATCCCTGATGTCTGACTAGTCCGTGTATTCAACGGGTATTTGTTACTGGGGTCAATTGGTTCTGCGCTGTGTATTTTCAGCGGAAGTAGTAATCCGAAGCTTCGAAGCTCCGTAAGCAAGCCTGCCAACGTGGGAGTTTAAGCATGCCATCCTGACTGTCTGTCGAGCCTAGCATGCTTGAAACTAAGCAACCTCTACTATCGGCTGGACTTGGAAAAGCCGGTTTTAACTTTCTTACCTCGTGAGCTTGGCGCGAGTGACTTGCGCTTTGGCCTTTCTAGTGGTGTAAAAGATTCTTTCAAGTGCTGCCGGAAGCAGCGGCGTCTGGCTATTTTACGAAATTTGTTTAAGGAAAAGCGAAAGTCACAGAGCCCGAGCCTAAAACTGCAACCGCATGGACAAGGCAACTTGTTGGCTTCTCTCTTGCGCTTACCAAGAGCCTTTAGGGCTAGCAAAACCCCAGACTTTCCCTTTACGCCAAATAATTCGCCGTAATCATCAATCAGGCCTTGCTGGCCATGCGCAAGCTCCCCATATGGAAAACTACCGAACTCGATGCGATGAGTGACTGCATATAAGAACCGGTCAATGATCTTATCAAATAATACCGATAGGGAATGGTCATCGCTGAGCAGCGACTTTATTCTAATCTCAGAGCCGAGACAGAGCGAACCATCATCGTATGTATGGTATTCCTGATTGCGCGGAAAATACTTATCTTCCTCGAATACCGTTGGCAGTTTTTCTGGGTATTCAGCGGGAAAAATCAGCTTAAGGCTATAAGTCCTATCAATAAGATGACTGCCCGGAAGTTGCGCATTTAAATGATAATCACCTGAAAGTACAAGCTGGCTATCACTGATTTCAGATATTCTGATCCGTTGATGAGTCGCTAGAAAATCTGCCAACCCTATAGCATCCCAATGCCGCATTTACTGATTAAACCACGGCTTTGGATCAGAGGTATGAATCTCTTTAGTTGGTGTAATAACAGCCGCAGACAAACCCAATGCCAGGGCAACAGATTTGGCTTCCAGATTGACTGCTAGACCACGATTGGCGGCCTCTGTCACAAGCTGACTATCATCCTTGGAGCACAAAGCCATAAAGTCTGCTTTTGCTTGATATAACCATTTGTAGAAGCTTTCCCGCAACTTATACTTGGCCGAATCTGCGTCATACCACTTATCCGCAAAATCTTCCGCAGGGTTTACAGGATTTGGCACCAAAGGCACGGCGCCATTGATGTAATCACCCATGCGCGAGAGGATATTGGTCAAGGCCGATGCAAGATCGCTCTCGCCGTTATAGGCCTTAGCCGCCAATGTGGTGATAATCACCGAGATGGGCTTGCAGTCCTCATTGTCCTTGAACATCGTGTCGCGATGACGCTTTAGGAGCATAATGGCCTGCTGCAATGGTGTTTTCCATTGATAGTAAGGCAAGCTATCAATGCTGGCCTTAAAGCTCATTTCACGCTCGTTGATAATCGACTGGGCAGTTTTCATCCGCGTCTCGAACCAGCGTGCATAGCCCTCTGGATTACTGATACGCCAGTCATCTGTCGTGATCTTATAGCTAGGATCGGTATTGTCGGTGATCGACAGCGCCAGTTCGGATACATTTTGAGCAAGCTCATCATCAAAGCGGGAGTTTTCAACCATGCGCTTCTTCAAAATACCCCTACCAGTTTCACTTTCAGGAATACATGGCACGATGTCCATGTGAAAGCTCAGTCCATCGGCGTATTCGAGACGCCAGCAGCGCTTTTTCTCGGAAAGCTCCTCTTTGATGCCGCGAGCCTTGCGATACAGTTCCAACTCAGCCCCGACATGGTTTTTAAGCTGCTCTTGGGTAATATCATCCTTGCTCAATCCCTGCCGCAGGTTACAGCCCATATCCAGGTCATATTCTTCACCAGAATCTGGCTTGATAGCAGTTCCCAGCCTGAACGAGCCTTGTGAGAATACAAGCGGATCGTATTCAAGGCAGGTTGAATCCTCGCGGTGCAACCACTCACCAATATCCTTATACCGCTTTTCTGCCTTCTCATAGGCTCCATCCGGCAGTTCAATTTTTTCAAGAATACTTTTGAGCACCGCATTACTTCGATTAGGCAGCATGTAGATCACCTTTCAGTTCAATAGCTTTAATGAATTCCTGGGTCTTCATGTCGTGGTCATAAATTAACCATGGCATATCGGCCTTGGGCATTCTTACCCGTCCGAATTCAATAGCACACGACACTGGCATCACGGGGAAAATATGAAGCGGTGTGGCTTCGCCGTGTGCGCGTTTAATTTCGACAATCAGGCTTCTCAGGCGCTTTCTGAACAGAGAAAGTTGCTGCTTTGCCTGCATAAAATCGTTGTGAGGGTCTTTAAGGGTTATTTCCCAGAGCGACGCGTCCTCACCGATTACCCTGGTGATACGCTCAGTCGAGACGTGATCACTCAGAGATACAATCAGGGCAGGTTTCCCGTCAAAGCTATCCGGTTTATTTATGATGTAATCAAAGTCATCTGCGCAATCCTGCCAGACCCAGCCCTTGGGCTCTCTATGGAGTTGGTAGGTCTCCACATCAATTTTATCGGTAAGCAAAGCGCCAAACTGTATCAGCAAGGGTTGGGGGGCGAGCGCAAATACAGAAAAATGCTTGCAGGGCTCATCTTCGATAATCGACAGAATTTTCCGTTGGAAAGCTTTGAGTAGATGCTGGGACTCTGTTTGCCAATATTGCGGCGAGCTGTCTTTCAGTTCAGATGTCATGGAAACGGGCACAGGCCGTTCGGTAGCCGGATACCACTGCGGAAACATGGCCTCAACGCAGGCATGGTATCGAATCGGCGATTTCTCGGAGCCGATATTGGCGCCATACAGCACAACATTGGATTTTTTATCAGGGGCAATGCCTGCAACGACCTCAATACGTTGCTCATGCTGGGCCTTCCATGCAATCAAAAGATCGGCCGGGTACAAGGCCGACCCGCCTTCTTGATCGATTTTCCTATGGCAGCCGTGGCACATCAGCATAAGGTTACTAATGTCATTTAAACCGGTTAGACCAATTTTGAATGGTCCCCAACCACGAGGCCCTTTCTCCGAAAACGCGTATATATGCGCTTTTTGCGCCAGGTTCACGGCTTCTTGTGTTACTGCTGATTTATATAACAGCGCATTACATCCGCTAAACTGACACCGACCTGCCGCACGCGCCCAAAGCTCACGTTCTACAGGTTGTTTAATATGCCTCGTGACTTCTACGACCATTTGCTACCTCTTACACTTTGCCCAGAAAAGGCAGTGATCTTGGCGTAACCACATCAAGCACGAGATGGCTGATATAACCAGCTCCTGCACACAAGGTTAAAAATCGCAACATTTGGCCGCACTTATCTTCAGGTTTCCAGTCATAAGCCTTCTTTAAGCCATAGCCCAGCATCACCAAAAAGCTGACGCTATGGAAAAATTGGCGATGATGGGGATTAGTGGCTGGCTCTATCCAATCCGGCAACTTGGAAAAAACCGTGCTGGCACCAATGGCCAGCAAAGGGTTTACGTCCTCATCCTGACCTTGGCCATAGCAAGCCATTACCCCTCCAGTTAGAGCGCCTGCCGCGATGTGATCAGCTCCATTGGCCATGTTACTTCTCCTTGCGAACGCCTTTGAAGGGCGTCTTGTCAGTGGTTTTCACATCCATGAACCTACCGGTTGATGAGTCACGTTTTACATAGTGACCAGAGGGAGTTTTGGTTTGGGAACGACCGCGGACAGCACCGTTGCGATGACCGTCACCGGATGGAGGATTAGTTGCCATAAAGTAACACCTTCATTCTGCTAAACTTAATCTGATTTATCAGATGGTTAATAAAAAGGCACTTGCATGCCACGGTGTTAATACTACCCTGATAAATCTGATTAACGCAAGGGAATTTAACAGAATGTCCTGATTACTTGATGGCCCGGAAGAGGAACTCGAGTCCGCCAGACTCTGCTACCTCCTTTTTACCAAGTATAAAGCCTTGATTATAAAGCTTTTTTAGCTTACCGCTTGCGTTCTGGGGAGAAACATTGAGGTGGTCTGCAACCATAGCGGTAGTGACTGTGTTCTGGCTATATATATAGTCGAGTAAGTCTTTTGTTCCTGATTTGATCGCAGGGCCAATCCAAATACGCTTGTCGTCGGCCAGAATCATTAAGGGTTGCTCTTTAGCGATTGCCCCATATGACCAATTATCGATCAAGTCCTTATTTTTGAACCCTGATAGAAAGAAAGCTTTCTCGCCACGTAAAGCTTTTGCCAAGTTTACGACGCTCTCTCTAGGAAAGGAGGCATCTGTAGCTGTGATACCGCTCAGTGAAATTTCAAATACGTCTTGATCGGGGTTCTGGTCTACGATTCGAGATAGCGCCTGAAAGACCTCACGGCCTTCCTCGTTGCCTATCGCTACTGAGTCTCCGACTAAGTCACGTAGTTTTATAGTAATTTGCTGATTCATCTGATTAATTTAATCTGCTGAAGCTGATTTAGTCAATGAAGAAATCGAAGCAGATGTGTGTACCTTTCATTTTTGTGAGACTTTTTTGAATGATAGGATCGGTTAACGCCCCATTTCTGTAAGGCAGTGTCACGCAAAAGTTTTCTAAGCGAATACTTAAATCGGCATCGAACTTACTTGCTTGTTCGCGGGTGCTTTCAAAGCCCAGCCCTCGACCACTTTCTTTCCCGTGACGGGTAACTCTACCCTTGGAGAATACTTCTAGGACTAAGCCTATATCGGATTCAGTACCGGTGTCAGGGTAAGTTTTATGCAGGGTAGGATAAAACTTGTGCAAGGTACTACGTAGAGTCGGGACTACACCTAAGCCACTATCAGAGATTACTGTTTGTATGTGACTTCGCATTCTAGGAGGATTATAAATTTGGAGGGCTGCAAAGCCCTCAAGTTCAGACTCGCTATGCTCGCTTACATTGCCGATGAATTCGGAAAAAACAGTGAATGCCGCCATGTCGTAATTGCTATTGGTCTTTCTGATAAAACTTGAGTGCAGAGCCATAATCAACTCTTTGTTTCTGCTATTGGGGCAGATAGAGCCTAGCTCTACTAATGAATCAGCATTTCCTTTGAATATTTTAGCTGTAGAGCTTCCTGGTCTCTTTGGAGTAATCTGGATGTCTTTTGAGAGCAGGTCAAAAAATCCCGCTCGATTCAGAAAACTTAGCGTGTTTTTGCAGCTATCGAGGTCGATAGTAACCTCAACCCCATTGAGATCCAGTTGGTTAACCAAGGCCAGAAAGCGGGACATTGGTTCCAGTAGTAGGCTACATTTTTCAGGGAAAGTGAACTTGATCTTCCTTTTGTTTTGAAAAAGGTCTGTGTGGTAAGCGAGCGCGGATTCGTATGCCTCTGCAGTGACCCAGCCAGCAGGAAATTCAATTACTACTTCCGAGTTGTTGTACCAACGATAGTCATCGTCTTGGCGAAATACATCACGATGCTGGTTAAGAAATGAATTGACCGTTTTCTTGTTTTCCCCTAGCTGCTTGGATATTTCACGTCCTGTTAACCCAGGTGACCTTTCTAGTATCTCTTTGATCTTCCTTTTCATTGGTCACTTTCGCATAGTCCTAGTTACTTTTTTAGTTCAATTTTCAGAGGTAAACCTTATATCTTCTCTGGATATGTCGTTCGGCTGACAGTCAGATATCTGAGTGTTCTGTCGCTAGTCTATGATTAGTAGCATCAACACCAACCTGTATAAGAGCGTTACTTTCTCACTTTAGCCTTAGTCGTTGAGTCCATTTTTGAAGTCTGGCTTCACTATTGCTGAGCGTCTCTCAACAGCAGAGAATGCATAGGGTAACGGCAAAGAGACTACCATAGCTTCTCTTTCAAGTCGTTTGTGGTTGGAGAGATTCTCTACTTGGAGTGCGGCGGCCTGCTCAAGTTACCTAGAAACTGAGGCCAAACCTGGCAGAATGCTCAAGTTATCTAGAAATTTGCTCACTAGGAGCATTACCGCACATAGAGGCAAATAAGGAAGTAAAAATGGTGGGCCTTCCCAGACTTGAACTGGGGACCTGCCGATTATGAGTCGGATGCTCTAACCAACTGAGCTA
>PDUK01000105.1 GCA_006212115.1 Thalassolituus sp.
CTGCTGCTGTTGCAAAGGCAACGAACGCCGTTGAAAAAGCGGTGGCAGCTCAGTCCAAGCAGAAAGAACGTGTCACTGCCGCTGAAACCAAGCTTAAGCAAGCAAAAGTAAAGGCTGCTGGTCCAAAGGCCACTGCTGCGACTAAGCGTTCAGTAGCGACTGCTACTAATGCTGTTAAAACTCAGAAAGAAAAACTCTCTGAATTGACGCAGAAGGTTGCTGAAGCCAAGAAAGACCTCAAAATTGCAGAACTGAAGGCCCGTATCGAAGCGACTGCAGCGAAGGCCGAAGAAACTGTTAAAAGTTATGCTAAGACACTGGCTGATAAAGCAGAGGCTGACCTTGAGAAAGCTCTGACTAAATTCGCTGATCAATGGCGTAGCAAGCGCGACAAGCAGGACACGCGCAAAGTTAAAGCCCGTACCACTGCAGAGAACAAAAAAGTAGCTTCTGCTTCTAAGAAAGTAGAATCTTCAATTAAAGCACTTGAAGCTAAGCCTGCGGCGAAACGTGGTCGTCCTGCAAAAGCGTCTGCACCAGCGAAAGCAACGACAGCACCGAAAAAACGCGGTCGTCCTGCTAAGGCTGCAGCACCTGCAAAAGCTGCACCGAAGAAGCGCGGTCGTCCAGCAAAAGCGGCTACAGCAACGACAGCGACTAAGGCAGCTACCACAGCAGCGCCGAAGAAACGCGGTCGTCCGGCTAAAGCGACAACAGCCAAAGCTGCACCTAAAAAAGCGGCACCTAAAAAAGCAGCTGCTAAGAAAACAGCAGCCGCTAAGCCGGCAGCAGCACCTAAGAAACGTGGTCGTCCAGCTAAGGCCGCGACGACTGCCGCGAAAGCACCTGCTAAGCCAGCGGCGCCAAAAGCAGCGCCTAAGAAGCGTGGTCGTCCACCTAAGGCCGCAGCAGCTAAGCCAGCCGCACCAGCACCAGCTCCGGCTGCTGAAGAGAAGAAAGATTCTACAGAATCTTAATTCTCTGCTTTGTGAAAAAACCCGGCTTGTCCGGGTTTTTTTATGCCTGACGTTCCTCACTGTCTGCTTGGGATCTGAGGCACTCTACTGCTGAATCCTGATATACTCACCGCATCATCGATCGGCGGTATTCAAATGTCTGTAATTCTCACTATCGACGCATCTTCTTCACTCTGCTCTGTTGCGCTGAACATCAATGGCGAACTGGTCTGGAACACAGAAGAACAACCAAGACGTCACGCACAACGACTACTACCCATGATAGACGATATACTGGCTGACTCCGGTGTTTCCAGAAGTCAGCTTGATGGTCTGGCGTTTGGTCGTGGCCCCGGTTCTTTTACCGGTATCCGTATTGCGGTGTCCGTGGCCCAGGGGTTGTCTCTCGGGCTTGATCTCCCTGTGTGCGGTGTCTCCTCTCTTGAGTCCGTGGCGCTTGCTGCTGCTTTAAATGAGCAAGGCGCCGGCAAGGTGTTGGCGTTGATGGATGCGCACATGGGAGAGGTGTTCTGGGGGCAGTTCGATGTCATTGATGGAATGACTAAGGCTGGCGGTGCTGAACAGGTTGGTTCACCCGAACTGTGCCTGGCCGAGATTGACGCCTTTAAAGGGGTTCTTGCAGGTGACGGCCTGAATTTAGCGGCGTTCGAAGCCCTGAGTTCTGATTACGCTACTATCCAGCCTGAGGCTCGCATCATGGCAGCGCTGGCGGAACGTGAATGGAATAATGACAATTTTGGCTCACCCGATAATCAACTGCCGGTATATCTGCGTAACTCTGTTGCGTGGAAAAAACTGGATGAGCAGCCGAGCCTTTTGAAGCGAAAATAACACAGGAAGTCACCACTCGTGGATCTACTTGAAATTATCGTCCTGGCAGTTTTGCAGGGCCTGACCGAATTTCTTCCAATCAGCAGTTCGGCACATCTTATTCTTCCTTCGCGTATGTTTGGCTGGGAAGACCAGGGGCTCGCATTTGATGTCGCGGTTCATGTCGGAACGCTGGCCGCCGTTATTATATATTTCCGCGCAGAGATTATTCGTTTACTGCAGGGCTGGTTAACCACGGGCTTTACTCGGCAGCCTAATGCGGATGGTCGCCTTGCCTGGTACGTTGCGTTAGCGACTATTCCGGCAGGTATGGCTGGGTTGCTGCTGGATGACTGGATTGAGCTGAATCTCCGCTCTACTGCGGTGATTGCAGCGACCACTATTGGCTTTGGCATTCTTCTTGGTGTCGCTGATCGGGTCAGGCATGGGCGCGCCGGTCTCGGGGAGATGACCCTGTTGATGGCGATGGTGATAGGTGTGGCTCAGATGTTCGCGCTGATACCAGGAACATCACGTTCGGGGATTACCATCACTGCAGCACTTCTGATTGGCATGCAGCGTGTCGATGCGGCGAAATTTTCGTTCCTTCTCTCTATTCCGTTGATTCTCGCGGCAGGTGGTTTAAAGACGCTGGAGTTGGCAGATCAGTCAACGGCAGTTGATTGGCAGTCGCTGATATTGGGTATTGTTATCTCTGCGGTCAGTGCGTGGATTTGTATTTATTACTTCCTCGCCTTTATTAATCGGATTGGGATGATGCCATTTGTCGTTTATCGATTAATTCTCGGCGCTGTTCTGCTCCTGTTTTTCGTATAGATATGCCCCATTTATACTGCGATTCTGATTTTGCACCTCACCTGCGGGAGTTCGCCGACGCGTTTGGGTTGAGTGTCTCGACAGCCAAGCTACCTCAGAATGCGGAGCATCACCTTCATCATGATGGACATGCTCTGGCCCTGGTTCGTGGTGACTCCCCGAAAACCCGAGTCGTGGTTGATTTCTGTGCGGGTGCTACGGCGCACAGACGCAAGTTCGGGGGCGGAAAAGGGCAGGATATAGCAAAGGCTGTTGGTGTCAGCGCGGCCTATATTCCCACCGTGGTCGATGCCACAGCGGGTCTTGGTCGCGATTCTTTTGTGCTGGCGACACTGGGCTGTGAAGTCACAGCCATTGAGCGTCAGCCTGTTGTCGCGGCCCTGCTTCAGGATGGTCTTAGTCGTGCCCGCCTGGATGCTGAAGTCGCAGAGATTGTTGGCCGTATCCGCCTGGTTCACACGTCCGCTCATCAGTGGCTTGCTGCACAGGCCGAGAACTCAGTTGATGTAGTCTATCTGGACCCTATGTTTGATCATGATCCGAAGCAGAAGGCGGCGGTCAAAAAAGATATGCAGGCATTTCGTGAGGTTGTCGGTCAGGATATCGATTCTGATGATCTGCTGAGTCCGGCCTTGAATGCGGCGCGGTGTCGGGTGGTTGTGAAGCGTGCGCGCAAAGCGCAGCCCCTTGCGGGGTGTGCACCGTCTTACAGCATTACAGGTAAGTCGAATCGTTTTGATGTATACGCTCTGGCCAGAGTAGAAGCTCCGGCCTGAGAGGTATCGAGCCTTAGAGGCTGATCAGGATGGTCTGTCTCAGGTTAGCATCCAGAAGGTTTTCCAGTATTGCCATCAACGGATTCAGGTCTTCGTCGAAAGACAACATGTCGTCCTCGCCACAACTGATCATTCCGCTCTCAATCAATTGCCGTATGAGTGCACGGAACAGTGCTTTATCAAAGAACTCCGGCGCGTTAATTCCGTACAGTAAGCTCAAGCGTTGAGCCAGTAATGTCGATTGCTCTTCCAGTTGCTGCGCCGTCAGGTTGCCGCTGCCCTGATGCTTCAGGCGGGAGATCGACAAGAAGTAACGTTGCAGTGTTTGAGAGATAGGGTCAGCCAGGCTTTGCAGCATCGGCAGGTTGTCGCCATCGATGCGGCAATGATAGTGACCATCGCTCAGCTCCAGATAACCACGTTTCTCAAGCACGTCGAGCCAGTTGTTAATTGCTTGCTCAAGCGTGTCTTCAGTCCAATGCAGGAACAGCTCTGCCTTAAGGAAAGGATAAAGCGCCTGACAGCTTTCGAGGATATCAGCCTGAGTGCAGCGGCGATTATTCAACAGCAGGCAGGCAATCAAAGACGGCAGCGCAATAATGTGCAGGATGTTATTGCGGTAATAGGTCAGGGTAACGGCCTGGCGTTCATTGGTTTGAATCAGGTCGCCCATGTCATGTTTGCTGCGGGAAACCGACCCGAGCTCTTCTGCGTGCGCGAGCCAATCGCTTGCATGCCCGTCGGGTAAGACTGTCATATCTGAATACGGAACCATGGCCAGCAGGTCACGGTAAGCTTCCATATGACGCATCAGCTGATTTTCATCCATGGCCTGGCGCGGTGAGGCAAGAATCGCCAGAGCAATCAGGTTAATTGGATTAACTGATGCGGCACGGTTAATTTCGGTGACAACGGTAGTCGCCAGCTCATCGACCAGTTCAGGTGCCCAGTCCGGACGATAATTGCACGCGTCATAATCCTGAGAGCTCCAGCCCGGATGACGCTCTTCAAGGTACGGCGAGAGGTGAATCGGTTCGCCAAAGGTGACGTTAACTTTACCGAACGATTTTTTAAACGAGCGCAGGGTGCCTAATACGTCGAGAAGGCTCTCTTTCTTTTTGGCTTTACCGCGCAATTCACCCAGATAGCTTTTTTCTTCGAATACTTTTTCGTAGCCAGTGTAAACAGGCACAAATACCAGAGGTTTTTTGGAGTCGCGCAGGTATGAGCGGACGGTCATAGCCAGCATGCCTGCTTTCGGGCTAAGGGTCCGCCCTGTACGCGAGCGACCACCTTCGACGAAATATTCCGACGAGTAGCCATGAGTAAATACCGAGTGCAGGTATTCATCAAATACGGCTGCATACAGGGGGTTGCCACGGAACGTCCTGCGCATGAAGAATGCACCGCCGCGACGGAGAATGGAGCCGACGACGGGCATGTTCAGGTTAATACCGGCGGCAATCTGAGGGAGCTGTAAACCATGGTGATAGAGCACATAGGACAGCAAGAGGTAATCGATATGGCTTCGATGGCAAGGTACATAAACAACAGTGTTGTCTTTGCCGACTTCTTTTACCTGTTCAATATTGTGGATGGCCGTGCCGTTGTAGATTTTATTCCATACCCAGGTCAGCAGAATATCCAGAAAGCGGACATTGGTATAAGAGATGTTTGAGGCAATTTCATCCGCGTACTTCAGAGCCCGTTTGCGCAGCTTTTCACGTTTTAAACCGTTTTCTTTCATGTCGTCTTCGATGGCCTGGCGGACCATAGGACGATTAGGAATCTGGTGGACGAGGGTGCGGCGATGAGAAAGCTCGGGCCCGAGCACTGACTTGGTTACTTTGCGATTGTGTACGCGTAAAACACGGGCGAGTTTACGGGCGACCAGTTCAGGGGAAGTTTCTCCAGCCGCGAGCTCGCGTAATGACAGTGGTTCAGAGAAATGCACAAACGTATTACGGCCATTAAACAGAATCGCAAACATGGTCATAACCCGGCCGCCGAGGCTGCCTGCGTTCTGTAGCCAGATACGCAGGAAGGAACGCTCGCGCTCAGGTGAACGACCCCACATAACCCGCACGGGCATGACCTGAATATCGCGGCTGTCGTCCGCCAGCATCCACTCTGCTTGTCGCTTCAGGTGGCGGGGAATAGTAGCGAGTCCATCTTTGCGAAACGGGTTGCCGGGGCGGCGATAAATGCCGAAATAAGGATTGCCGGGTAAGGTGCCGTTAAGTCGTTGCTGAAATGGCGCTTGCCAGCCACGCTCAGAAACCTCTTTATTGATGACAATCTGCTCTGCATAAGAGGGGTAGAGCATCGCATAAATTACGGGTTGGTCAGCATTCAGCGCGATTTTGTCTTTGTCAGCACCAATGATTTTTGTTTTGACCAGCTTATAAAGCAGCTTCTGTTGCCACTGATTGATCCGGATACGTAATTTTCGGATGACGCTCATAATTGAACCTGTAAAAAGAACCACTTCAGGGCGCGGATTATATGTTATCCACGTGACAATTACTGGTGCTGTACCGCCAATTAATAGTGCGGTGGTGGCGGTTCGT
>PDUK01000106.1 GCA_006212115.1 Thalassolituus sp.
CTCGACTGATTGCGAGCCTTCCGGGCTGCAGATTCATCTTTGATATCAGGAATCACGGGCGTGTAGGTACTGACTGGTATTAAATCCTTTTTTACGTGAGCTGCGTTCTCTGGAGCGCGATCTGAAAAGTGCAATTGCCCATGTTGGTCTCGCCATTGATATATTTCAGCACTGGTCGGCAGTGCAAGAAAAACTAACACTATGATTGGTAACTTCATACCTTCCTCCCTGAAGGCGTTAATGAATCATTCCATGTGAACAACCCGTAATTGTAGATTCCGCTCGCCACGAAATTCATTAATGTCGAGCTGATAAACACAGGTCACCTTTTCGCGCGAGTGATCCGGCCACACAGAAGGGTCTATTCCAAACCAGATAGCATCAATCGCCTGATCGGTTCCCTCAGGCTGGAGCACAAGCTTCAGATGATTACCACCTACAAGACGCTGCTGAACAAGACGGAAAGTTCCGGAAAACTGAGGCTCAGGAAATGCTTGTCCCCACGGCCCTCCCAGACGCAGTGCTTCCGCGAGTGCCATATTGAAATCTGCAGATGCAAGCGAGCCGTCCGTTTCCAGTATTTGCTGCAAAGCGTCCTCGCTGAGCATCGCTTTGCACGCGTCATCAAACAGCGCAGAGAAGCGTTCAAAGGTACCTTCAGCCAGCGTCAGTCCAGCGGCCATGGCATGCCCACCAAACTTTACGATGATCCCCGGAGCCATCCGGTCCACCCGATCGAGCGCATCACGGATATGTAAACCGGTGATGGAGCGGGCTGAGCCCTTTATCTCACCCGCTTCTCCACGAGCAAACGCAATCACAGGGCGATGCAGTCGCTCCTTAATTCTCGACGCCAGAATCCCGATTACGCCCTGATGCCACTCAGGGTGATAAAGACAAACACCGTAACCGTCAGCCGGATTGGCATCCATCCGCTCGAGTAAGGCGAGTGCTTCTCCCTGCATTGCTTGCTCAATCTGTCGACGATCCCGGTTAAAAGCGTCCAGCTCAGTCGCAATGTCCATTGCCCGGTTAAAATCGTCCGTCAGCAGGCATTCAATGCCTAATGACATATCATCAAGCCGCCCGGCTGCATTAATTCTCGGGCCAACAGCAAAACCAAGATCACTAGAGACCAGCTGTCTATGGTCCCGCTTTGCGGTCTGTAGCAGAGCAAGGATGCCTGGCTGGCACTTTCCGGCGCGTATACGTCGCAGCCCCTGCTCGACCAGAATGCGGTTATTTTTATCCAGAGGAACTACGTCGGCTACCGTCGCAAGAGCAACGAGGTCAATCAACGACGCCAGGTTCGGGGGTTGGCCTGCTCCTGAACGATCAAACCAACCTTCCTCAGATAAACGCGCTCGCAAAGCGAGCATCAGATAGAAGACAACGGTACAACCACATGCAGCCTTCGAAGGGAAAGCACACCCCTTCTGGTTAGGATTCACGATCGCTAATGCCTCAGGCAGCTCATCTCCGGGCAAGTGGTGATCTGTCACAACCACAGGGATACCCGCCGCGTTAGCCGCAGCGACACCACTGACCGATGCAATGCCCGATGCAATGCCGTTGTCTACCGTCATGATCAGATCTGGGCGGCGCTCGATTGCAACCTCAACCAGCTCGGGAGACAAGCCATAACCAAAGTCGAAGCGGTTAGGCACCAGATAATCAACGTCGGCGGCTCCCATCATGCGCAAAGCACGCAAGACTACGGCGGTCGACGTTGCCCCATCGGCATCAAAGTCCCCCACCACCAACAGGCGCTTGCCTTCGGTAACCACCGGCACCAGGGCCATCACCGCGGCATCGATGTCTTTCATGGAGTGATAAGGGATCAACTGCTTCAGTTGCAGCTCAAGCTCAGCCTGCGAAGTCACACCACGCGAGCGGTAGACGCGCGATAGCACCGGAGGTAAACCATCAAGTTCGGGGGCAAGCGGAACCGTACGGTCCTGAATTTGGGGCGAGACAGACATAAGTTTCACGGGCTGATCAATTAGACCGCAGTGTATCACGGCCTATTCTTCAGGACGGACACGATCAAAACTGGCAAATCGCGGTAATCCATCAGCCGTCAGCCCGCGATACGTAAACCGCACACGCGACCCTATGTCCGGCGGCGACGCCCGCTGTGCATCGCTGAAACCCGTACCCAAAAGAAATTCGCGGCCGCTGGTCAGGCGCACACGCAATGCGCCCATCAGGCCCGTCAGCCGGCCCTCCCCGGGCTCGTAGCCTGTCACAATGGCCTCGTCGTCCTGAAGGGGGGTAACTTTCAACAAGTCGCTGCTGCGACCGGCAAAATAAAGGCTGTCCCAGCGATGCAACATCAGCCCCTCACCGCCTTCAGCGACTACCTGCTGCATCTGTGCGTCTAACGCTGCATGATCCTGTACGATCTGCTGCTCGACCAACACGCACTCAGTGCCTTCATAGTCGCGCATCAACTGCACCAATTGCTGATAACGGGTGGCAAAGTCGCCAGCGACATCCGGCAAATCGAACACCCGATACTGCACGGTTTGCCACAACGAATCGGTATCACTGTCTTTACGGCGAATCAGACCACTGAGTTCAGAAAAGCGACCGTAGCCCAGCCAGAGTTCGCCATCGAGGGTGGCATCAGGAAGCTGAGCAAGAAACCAATCAGGCGCAGGAATCACCCGGCCACTGCGCGTTACCAGCGTGACCCCATCCCAAAAAGCCCGAACCCCATCAAACTTTTCACTGACACCGTACAAACTCAGCGACTCGTTGCCCTGATAGCGCTTGGCCAACTGCAAGGCTGGCGGTAATTCTTTGGCGTGCGTGGCGGCCCAGACAGGTAAAAAACTGCCCAGTACCAACACAATGGCAATGAGATATGGCATCCAGCCGGACATAAGTACTCCCTTCCGTGTTGTCGTTGTCTTGTTATTATTAATTTCGGGTCCACCCTGACCCTTGGATTGCTTACACTATTGATAACGCGTTTGTCCGGTGGAGAAAAGTTGTAAATCCGGCAAACCCCTATTTTTCCGCGACTTTGGGGCTATTTGACCTATTTCTTGATTGATATCTAATGTTTACGAACCTATCACATATCCTCGCCCAGACCATTTTCGAACTCAAAAACTTTTCCAGAGATGGGGTGACTATCTTCCGACAATAGAAACGACACCAAACTTGCCAAATCATCAGGTGAGGCTGCTGCTTTCCATAACTCAGGAAATGCTTTGGACAACATATCTGTTTGCACCGCACCGGGTGCTATGCAGTTCGCTCTTCCCCCAGACTCTCGAAGTGCTACTGCAGAATACTCAGTCAACGCGACCAATGCGGCTTTGGAAACACCATAAGAAAAAAGGGGGTCAAACTTTGACTTGCCTCGAAGCCCAGCATAAGAGGAAATATTTACAATATTAATACCGGGATTATTGTCCGATACCGCTTTAGTCAATTCGAATGGAGCGACCATATTGACTTCAAAATCTGAGTACAGCTCTTTACGTGTCGTAAGGTTGAAATTCAACCGCCTAAATTGAGCGGCGTTATTCACAAGTCCTAGTAACTTACTTTTAGATCTGAGCAATGCACTCAATTCTGCGACTGCATCCGGGCATGACAAATCATATGATACATGGCTGTAGTTACTAGAAATTAGAGTTGAGCTGCCTCTACTAACGCCCAAAACATTATAGCCTTTAGAGATTAAAGACTCGCATACCTTTCTGCCGATGCCAGAACTAGCACCCGTAACGACGTAATCTATTTTCATATACCCTCAGAATTCAACCGTACAGTGCTGACCCGGTCCCGAATACAGGCTTAAGCTTCTCAGCTTAACCATACTACCGCACCGTTTTGCTACCATACCCGCAAAATACGAGCTTAAACACTCAATCGTCGTGTTCTCTATTGGCAGCAGCTCAACGTCTCCCTCCGGAAATAAAAAGCAGTCTTTATCGTACCTCAGTTCCAAAGAGTTCTCTCTTTTTCTATATTCTATGAAGGGGGATTCCGAGGGTAGGATTATTCTTTCATCGAGTCTTTCGCATTCTCTTGTAATAATATCCTTCAGAAGGTTGTAGTCTACAAAATCAGCTTCATTGACCAAGAAATTCGCGGCTACACGATATGTATGACCATGGAGCCTTTCTCTATTAGTACTGCTAAATATAGTAAAGTGAGCACACGAAAAGTGAAACCGTTCTTTCTCTAAATGAATTGTTTTCATCATTTATCAACTCTTAATAAATTCGTTCAGCTCAGTAAATAAAGATCTTACCATGAGAACAAGATCTTGTGTAAAATAGAGCCTGTGTGCTTTTTTGTGTATGAAATCTTCAGGTAGATTCATTGATGCAACGAAGCACCGAAAATTATGTAATTTTCCATCTATCAGAACTTCTCGAAGAAAATGCGTTCGATTATAAGTGTAAGAATAAGTGCTATCGTCTTCATTTCCGCAGAGGTCAGCACCGTTAAACGTATGTGGGAAAATTTCCGTCAAATCTTGACTAGAGACGCCAAACCGTTTTATGTCATGGTCAGTCATCCCTATATTCACATTCATCCTAAAAACATTAATTTCTAGCCTTAGGTATAAACCGTCAAATTCAATATCGTTTGGCCGCACAATATAATCTGCGCAAAAATCATCTTTGTAATAGCAGACAAGAACCTCTGAATTAACTTCAGAAACTTTAGCATCCCCTTCAACTTCATTGAAAATTTCGAAGTTTATAGGGGGAGTTATTACCTTCTTCAAATTACTAGGTATATCTACATTCAAAAAGCGCCTGTACCTCTTCGGCCCCTGTGACTCCGTAGAAGCAAACACCGTTACAACAAAAGCGATCGCGAATATCGGGCTTAGGGTAGATATCAAATATACAGCTGCTTCAATGCTAGATATTTCTGGAACCCCCCCACCGGAGAACCCTGTATATATCGCATAAATAGACAATCCAACGACAACAAAGACTATGAATATTCCAAAACCTTTTACATAGATCGGAACGTCACGAATAGTTAAATCACCCATAAAAGCCACAGTATTTAACTCCTCCCTTTAAATGAGTAATAGTTGAATGAAACATCTTGTTGAACCCTTTTCAAACGAGCATAAGATTCCCACCCCATGCAGCGCCAATACCAGTCAACTATTAAATCTGTGTTTTTAGATAATACACCCCAAATCAGTGCAAAAGGAAATAATATCTTTGCAATCAATGAAGTGTTGTATTTACAATGACAAACCGCCAAGCTTTTATACCTAGCATACCTGTAAAGTGATTGCGGGGACCATGGCCTGCCTATGTGAGTGGGATCATCATAAAAATTTCCGATGAAGTTTCTTCTCACCGGCAAACCAAAACTTCGTCCAGATATACTTCGTTCTGATGGTACCCTTATTATCAATTCACCACCTACTTTAAGACAACGAACAATATCATCAAGAACATCCAATGCGTTAGTTAAGTGTTCAATAACGTGTGAGCAATATATAAGGTCAAAACTTTCATCATCGAATGGTAGTTTCCCTGCCTCTAGATCTACCCTCGTGAAAATCACCTTTTTCGGCAGATGCATGGACTTGTTTATATCTACAGCATGGGAAGTAACATCTGCTCTATGCGATACGTTCAACAGATGCTGAAGGGAACCATCACCACAACCTACGTCGAGTACGACACTCTTCTCTTTCAGACTTGCGATTGCCGCCGCCTCGTCATCGTCCACAGTTCCATGCATTCTCAACATCCTTAAAAACCAACACCAAAACTATACGATAATTATACCCCATATACACCAGAGCCAGCCAAGCAATTGTCTTACTCCCGTGTTAAGGTATAAAAAACCTAAGGACTTTCGTACACGACAAGGTGTGACCTTGTCATGTAAAAACCCAATAAGCGTACGGTTCCCCCCTAAAGAAAGACAGAGACAAATCGTAACGAACTGTTTCATCAACCCAGAAGTGCTTCATCGCGGTCAACTTATACAAGATGCAGTTATTCTATTACCTGAGGTCTTATTCGACCATGCAGTTGATGTGGCGGCCTCTAGTTATAGTTACTCACCGGGTAACTTCCCATATCTGTTTTCGCTTCTGCTGATTAACGATACCCAAGTTCGGAGATCCATTCAGTTTTCAAACTTGTGAACAATCTTTCCATATGGATATGTCTTGAGCGACTACCTCTGCCATACATACTTCAAGCTCATGTGCTCACCTACCTAATCTAGATGAAACTTGACACCAGAAGTCCCTCATCGCCAATTCACTGTTTCGTCCTAGACTCTCATCACAGATTCTTGATCACACCTTTCTGTCATTACACAATCATTGACACGGCGAGCGTGCAAGTCCGCGACAACAGCCAGACACGCCCAGCACTGTGCCCTTCAGATGCAATCCATGCCAATGCTCGATCTGACCTCAGCAAATATTCTATTTGCAAGGGCATTGAATCTCATTCATGGGACATTACTTTTTAACCTTGCTAACTCGAAAGCTCCCTTACGAAAGCCGAGCAGTCAGTTTGTACCGTATCGCACTTTATCGAACGGTCTATCAACGTATATTTATGAATTCGCCTGACATGAACAGAGTGATAGCTTTTTTAACAATCGCTATTCGTCTTCAAGCCGTTCAGCTCTGATCTCGTAATTCTGAATCCTTTACTGATCAAAAGTTAGAACCTTCGACTTCGGAGTTGTACTACCTAGCTGTTACTGCAACTGCTCGATCCAACGCCCAATGGTAGGCTCGCTTCTGCTCCCCCTGATCAAGCAAAAGTATACTGCCTCAATCTTGAACTCTGGAAAGAACCCGAATGACGGTGTCTTCTCGCAATTAGAAGGTGTTCTCTGTTCGGCTATGATATAGGACCCGACGATATCAGTGTCTGCGCCCTCATCTCCGGCTTCACACTGTTTTTTTGTACTCGGCAAACTTCTCGCTAATTAACCTTAAGAAGATCAGTGACAGCACCATGTGCTTGTACTCAGAGGATTCTACACTGCCGCGCAGTTTGTCGGCGGTAGCCCACAGGGTCTGTTCGAAGGATTGCTTCTTGGTATTGCTTTTGGCATTTGACTTAGCTGAAGGCGCGCGAGCCATCGGTTCTTCCTTAGGTGTTGTGGTGAAACAAGAGAAGAAATCAGGCGGCTGACACGATAACGATGGCCCGAGCTTCCCTGTTTTGGGTCTGGGCGTATTTTGCCTAAGAAATGATGGCATGTCTCGGAAGGTGGAGATCGGCGCTTCTTCAAACGCCAGACACAAAAAAACCAGCTCAATGACTGGCTTATTTGTTGGTTGCGGGGGCCGGATTCGATACGGGGGCGCCTAGCTCGACGACCGCAAGGTCGGCATCCACACTAAATTTCGGGCACAAAAAAACCA
>PDUK01000220.1 GCA_006212115.1 Thalassolituus sp.
AGTCCCGTAACGGCCGGTAGGAGACTCGCAGAGAGTGTGGTAACTTCCTCCCCTTTTTTGAGAGTTGCCCCATGATCTGCGGTTTCGACTACGGCACTTCTAACTGCGCTATTGGCGTTGCTGAAAACGGCGGCATCCGTCTATTGCCCGTCGATGGCGATAAGACCTTTATGCCGTCGGCCCTTTATTCTCTGGCTCGCGAGCTGATCACCGAGCAGGTCAGCCATGGGATCACCACAAGTCGAGAAGACTTTATTGCTCTGCGCAAACCACAGTTGCAGATGGCTCTGCGTGCCCGTAATGAGTTGGATCTACACGCTAACGACGATGTGATGTTTGTTGGCCATGAAGCCTTCCGTCAGTACTTTGCCGATCCGGAAGAAGGGTATTTCGTTAAGTCTCCAAAGTCCTTTTTAGGTGCCAGCGGCTTGCGCCCGGAGTTTGTTGGCTTCTTCGAAGACATCGTCACCGCTATGATGCAGACGATTAAGCGACGTGCTGAGGCAAATCTTGGTGAATCACTGGCCCGTACAGTAATCGGCCGCCCGGTGAACTTTCAGGGGTTGAATGCAGAGCAGAGTAACCAGCAAGCGTTGGCCATTCTAACCACCGCCGCCAAACGCAGCGGATTTACTGACGTCGAATTTCAATACGAACCCATTGCCGCTGGTCTCAGCTTTGAGCGCCGCCTTGATGCGAATAAAACCGTTCTGGTGGTTGATATCGGCGGTGGTACCAGTGACTGCGCCATGGTGCGTATGGGGCCCGACCATCTGAATAAAGACGACCGTACTGCGGATTTTCTGGCTCATACCGGTGAGCGTGTAGGCGGTAATGATCTGGATATCCGTTTAGCCGCCGAACAGCTGATGCCGCTGTTCGGTATGCGCTCGCCGTTAAAGAGCGGTAAGCCGATGCCGACGAAAACGTTTCTGGATGCCGTAGCAACCAACGATGTTTCGGCACTGACTCGCTTCAGCAGCCTGGAAACCGGCTTGCATCTGGAACAACTTCAGCGTGATTGTGCCGAGCCAGATGTAATCGGACGTCTGATAAAGCTACGTAAAAATAAACAGAGCCCACAGCTGGTGCGTTGCCGAACATGCCAAAATTGATCTGTCAGACAACGGCTCTGCTCAGGTCGATCTAAGCTTCGTTGAGAAAACGCTGAGTACCGATATCTCCCGCGCTGAACTTGCTGATGCCATCGAACGACCGTTAGAGCGAATTATTGCTCTGATGCAGGAAGCGGTTAATCAAGCTGGCGTGAACCCTGACCTGATATTCGTGACTGGCGGCAGTGCAAAGTCACCCGTCATCCGTGAAGCAGTCAGCCAGGTCATGGGCGATATTCCGCTGCTCGATGGCGATCACTTTGGTAGTGTTGTTTCTGGTTTAACTGAGTGGGCACATCGTATTTATCGATGACTGATACTTACAGCAGCTTTATTCTACCCACTGAATATGGTTATTCTACGTGTCACATTTATCTCTGATGATTTAAATGCGGTGAAACTAATGACCCGAAAGCAACTCCAAAGTAAAAGGAATAATCATGAGTAACGAGACCAAAACGGAAAATAAAACTGGACGTGTCGTTGAAATAATCGCAGACAAACTAGTCGTCGATGTTAGCGAGGTGGTAGAAACCGCATCCATCACTCCTGAGGAAGCGCTCGGAGAAGAGACAACAGTCGAGCAAACAGCTGATATCGGTTCAGAAACGCAAGAGAAGAAGAGTGACCTTGGCCGCGGAACTCGTAGCACGACAACGGGCGCTAGCGGTCGTCCTGAACTACTCTGACCCTGTTAGCACTCTAAACTGTCAATTCTCAAACCGGCTTACTTGGAGTCGCCTTACTGGCTATCCGGTAAGGCGGTAGCTACTAATTACTACTTACCACATTTAATAGTCTTAAGTTGCTCAACCTCTTCTTCAAGTGTCAGCATTTTACTGGCGCGTTTAAATGCCAGCTCTGCGTATTCTGACATAACCTCACCAAAGACCTCTGGCGCCATATCACGCAGAGCAGCCATAGATTTCTGTATTCGTATCTGAATTTCTATCAAGCCTGCACCATCACGGGCAACCGGCATAAATAAATCTTCAATCAGGTCGGATGTTTTCAATGCAGGGACGCGCACCGACGCGCACCGAAGGGAAACAGATAGACTCGTCATCGTCTTTTAGTACGCGATGCTCGCGCCAGATACAGAAAAGCCTGACCGCCCTTCCCAGCACATCAATTGCAGTACCCGGATCATTCACTGCCGGCGACAACGCACGACTGGCAATCTCTGAGAGCACGATCAAACCAAACCTGGGGTCTTGTTCAAACGAGCGGGTTTTCCCGGTGGTATACGCTGCTGTAACACGGTTTATCAGCTGCGTTTCCTGCTCAGTGTTTAACCTTCTTTTCTTTTGAAGTTCAATACAAGCCAGAGGTTTTCCGGGAAAAACAAAACTACCGGGAGGCGCCAGAACATTGATCGTTAATTCAAGTTCTTCGGCGGTCTCCTGCAAGCTTGCGATATCCACGTGGCAGATATACCCGGTGGATTCGGATTTAACATTAAATCCGTCATTGGGGGGCTCCCAGCTTTCTGGCAGACAACGTGCTCCGAGGTGTGGATGTTCTACACGGGCTTTCAAAGCGTTAGCTGCTGCGACTTCAACCTGGTCAGTGGTTTCTGTCACTCGACCTAATA
>PDUK01000107.1 GCA_006212115.1 Thalassolituus sp.
AGGTGTGTTACTCTCAGCGCGGATAATATCACAGGCCCACAGATGAGGTACGGGTGGAATTACTGGTCATAGCGGCAATTGCCGGATTGGGGCTACTTGGCTGGCCCGCGATTCAGAGACAACAGGCGGCACGCATGTTGGCGCTCAGATATCTTCGCAAGCAATGTCAGCAGGAAAACCTGCAATTGCTGGATGACACTGTGTCGCTGGCACGTATGCGTCTTAAGTTTCTTAAGGGGCGACCTGTGCTGATTCGCGGCTACGAATTTGAGTTCAGCGTGGATGGCGGTGATCGCTACCCAGGCTCAGTGGTACTTGAAGGCTATCGCCCGGTATCTCTTGTGTTGGCAGTGCACAGCAATCCTGAGGTCTGATACGGCATCCGGCAGGCCCAGATCCAGTGAAATGTAAAAGAGAGAACGAAACCATGGTCAAACACGAATCAGAGAAGTCCCGCTTTGTGATTGAACAGGATGGCAAAGAGTGCGTCCTTGATTACGTGTTGAAAGGCGACATCGTGAACTTCACTCACACTTACGTTCCCTTCCGTCTGCGCGGCAAAGGATTGGCCGAAGAACTTGTTAAAGCCGGGCTTCAATGGGCTAATGACAACTCTCTTACTATTAAGGCCAGTTGCTGGTACGTGAAGAAATTTCTGTGAGCATTTACAACCTGTCTAACCTGTAGGCGGCGCAGCGACTGTCACCTACATTCCTAGTATTCATGCCTTCTGTACGCTTAGTCCCCTCAGACGATGAATGCGTGCCCAGCGACAACATGACCCTTGTGCTATACCTGATTAGTAGCATCCGGCCTGATCGGATACCAAAAATGTAGTCAAATCGTCCATATAGGTAGGTCTGTTTTGTTCGATATCCGCGAAATCAGAAAACAACTCGACGGTAAATTCGAAGATGAGTTGGATGCGCTCGAGTCAATCATCGCCCGTGAACATGCAGTGGCTTCATCCCACTGTGTTGCTGAGTTTACGCCTGAGGGGGTGTTGTCTTTCGCTAATGATGCCTTCTATAACCTGTTCGGTTTTGATGAAAGCGCCCTCGGAGTTCTGGCTCATGATGAACTGTGCCGTGCGCAGGAACGGGAAAAGCCCGAGCACCAGCAGACCTGGCAACTGATCCTGAATGGGCAAAGCATTGCTAAGGATTTCCCACGTGTTAACAGCGATGGCTGGGATCTGTTTGTACATGCTAATTACGCTCCACTCTACGATGACTCGGGAGACGTCTGCGGCGTACTGATGGAAGCGGACGACATTACTACGATTCGTATGCAGGCTTACGCGCATGAGGGGAGGGTCAAAGCACTCGACCGGACGCAGGCGATTGCAGAGTACGACCTCAAGGGGACGATGCGTACTGCGAATGATCGTTACGTGCAGATGCTGGAGATTGATCACAGCTCGGTGTTTGGGAAAAAGTTTGCTGACTTCGTGGATCCGGATTTTCTGGAATCCCGTGAGTACGACCGTTTCTGGTCAGACCTGAATAACGGCATCGACCGTAAAGAAGAGCTGCAGTACCTCAAGGGCAGTGGGGAAAAGGTCTGGGTCATGACCTCCTTTATACCTATTTACGACGCCGATAATTCGCTTACCAGTATTGTCGAGGTGGCGCGGGACATCACAGACGAGAAAAACCAGAAGCTTGAAGAGGAAAGCAAGCTCCTCGCGCTTGGCAGAACACTGGCAGTGTGTGAATACGACATGGACGGCAAGATACTGGCGAGCAATAAATTGTTTAATCGTATTGTTGGTCTTGATAAAGAAGAAATCATCGGGCAGACAGAGAATATTCTCTGTAGCAAAGACGACGCACTTGATCCGGGTTATATGACCCTGTGGCAAAACCTGCGCGATGGCATTGCCCAATATGGTGAATACCGCCGCACAAACAGTGATGGTGACACCATCTGGTTGCAGGCGGCTTATACGCCGATCAGTGACCTCAGCGGTAAAGCCTACAAAATCGTTCAGTACGCACAGGACATCACTCAGCAAAAACTAAAATCACTGGAAGACGATGGCAAAGTGTCCGCTATTAACCGCTCTCAGGGGGTGGTTGAATTTGATATGAATGGCCACTTACTGGCGGCGAATGAAATCTTTCTTGAACTGGTCGGTTATGAGCTGGAAGAAGTCCTGAAAGAACATCATCGCATTTTCGTTGACCGCGATGAGGCGACATCCGCACGTTATAAAGCATTCTGGGACAAATTAAGAAAAGGTAAGGCGGAAAGTGGTGAGTACTTCCGCATAGGCAAAGGCGGTAAAAAAATCTGGATAAGCGCTACCTACAGCCCGATCCTGGACCTTCAGGGACGTCCGCTGAAGATCGTTAAGTACTGCCGTGATATTACCGATGAAAAAATCCGGGTGATGGAAACCGAAGCCCGAATGAATGCAGTATCCACCAGTAATTGCGTTCTTGAAATGACGAAGGACTCGTTAATTGATTATGTGAATAATGAGTTCGAAAAAGTCGTGGGTTACAACTCCAGTGAAATGCTGGGGCGTAGTGAGTCTTTCATCATGTTTGATGAGGACATCGGCTCATCGGCGCACCTTGAGAACTGGCGGAAACTGCGCGAAGGACAGCCCGTACAGTCGGAATTCCGGCGTAAAGGGGTTGCGGGGCGCGAGGTATGGTTCAACGCTACCTTAAGTCCGGTAATGGGGTTTGATGGCCTGTTGAACAAGGTCATTGTTGTTGCCCGGGACGTAACAGCAATGAAACTCGAACAACTTGATTTTGAAGGCAAGCTCAAAGCCATTGATCGCTCACAAAGTGTGATCGAGTTTGACCTTACCGGCAAGGTGCTGACGGCAAATACGAATTTCCTCAATCTGATGGGATATAGCCTCGATGAGGTCCGGGGGATGCACCACAGTATTTTTGTTGATCATGAGTATTCAATTTCAACCGATTATCAGCTCTTCTGGGAGCGCCTGGGGCGCGGCGAGCATATGGTTGGTGAGTTCAAACGATACAATAAAGACAAGAAAGAAATCTGGTTGCAGGCGACGTATAACCCGGTTTTTGACCCACGCGGCAACCCGATAAAAATCGTTAAGTTTGCGACCGATATTACCAATAACAAACTGACCAGTGCTGAGTATCAGGCCAAAGTAGAAGCCATGGACCGGGGGCAGATTGTCATTGAATTTGACCTTGAAGGGAATGTGATCACTGCGAATCGCAACTTTCTGCGTGCAATGGGTTACACACTGAAAGAAGTTCAGGGGCAGCATCACAGTAACTTCTGCTCGCTCGATTATGCCCAAAGTGAAGAGTATCGTGATCTCTGGATCAGCCTGAATGAAGGCCAGTTGATGAGCGGTCGTTTCCGCCGTGTCGGTAAATACAATCGCACTGTCTGGGTACAGGCGACCTATAACCCAATCCTCGATCTTAACGGCAAGGTAACTAAGGTCGTTAAGTACGCCTACGATGTGACCAAAGAAGTGGCTCTGGAAGAGGCTCTGTCTGAGAAATCAATTCAGATGAGCAAAGAAGTGGCTGAACTCATGTGTTACATCAGCGATATTGAAACCCAGAGCTCCAGTGCTGCACAGGCTGCGCTCCGGTCTGGCGGAACTGCGGAAGAGGGCAGTAATGCTATTCGTGAGTCTATTCAGGCGATCAGTAAAATCAAAGACAGCTCATCGAAGGTTCGTGAGATCGTCGACATTATTACCGAAATATCGAGTCAGACGAATCTGCTAGCCTTTAACGCGGCTATTGAAGCTGCCCGCGCAGGCGAACACGGTGTCGGCTTCTCGGTAGTTGCTGCCGAAGTGCGTAAGCTGGCAGAGCGAAGCGCAGGGGCAGCGGGTCAGATCTCAGCACTAATTTCGCAGGCAGTGACTGAGGTTGAAATCGGTGCGGAAGTATCCAGCAAGGCGTCGGATAGCTTCCAGGCCATTATTGCCACCGTTCAGGAACTGAGCGCTATGGTCGACGAAATTGCTGCGACAGCTCAAGATCAGAGCCGTACCGCACAGAATGTTACCGGCCTGATTGATGACCTGGGCGAGACGCTGAGGAAGTCATAATGGACTTTCATGATCAGTACGGCATATTTCTCATTGGTGAATCCCGACTGGGTTTACCGCTGGAATCGTTAAAGGAGGTCGTGCCGTATAAAGATCCAGTAGGCATGGCAGTGACGTCTGATCTGGTCAGCGGTGGTCTCGATCTGCGCGGTACTCTGGTGCCTCTGATCGATATTACACGTCTGATTGGTAATACCTTCAGTAAAGATAAAGGTCGGATTGTGGTCGTTGCCCAGCGAGAAGGCCAGCTGATTGGTATTATTGCTGATGTTCTTGAGGGCGTTTCTGAGTGCAAGGCTGAAGAAATGTCGGTCTACTCTGGCCTTGATGATGTATTTAATCTGCTGACGGGCGTTTTTCCTGACCCGGTGACGCGGGAATATATTACTGCGTTATCACCCGATCGCATATTCGGGCTGCCTGGGGTGCCTTCGGTGCGAGAAGTTAAAGTATCCTCACCAGACCTCGGCATAGGCCAGAAGAGAAGTGTCTTTGGCTACCTTATGTTAATGGATGTCGGGCCACTTAAAATTGCTGTTGAACCATCAAGTATTTTCGCTACTGTACTTCTCAATTCAGTCACTTCGCCCACGATTGAGTCGGATTTTTATGTAGGTGACACCGATTACGGTGGCCGGCGGATACCTATTGTTTCTGTGCATGAAATGCTGGGTCAGAAGTCTCAACCTGCTCAGGGCAGAGAGGCGTTTATTATTCGCTACCCTGAAGGCCTGCTGGCGTTTGCAGTCGATAAGGTGGTTAACGTAGTACCTGTGCCGACCAGGGAAGCGCAGCCGATCGCGAAGGGCACAGTACCGTTTGAGGATTACTTTCTTGGTGCGATGCAGATCAGTGATAAATCGCAGCAGGAGAAAATCGAGGCATCGCTGTCAGGCGATACCGACGAGTTTACCGCAGACGATGATTATTATCTGATTCTGAGTCCGGAAGCGCTACTTAATACTCAGGTTTTGTCGAACATATCCCGCTTAACACTGACTTCTGATGCCTCGCGTCAGAATGAAAAAACTAAAGTGATTTCTGAGAGTGGTGAAGCGGGCTTACCCATACAGAGTGAGGCCCATGAGCCTTACATGATTTTCACGGTCGGTCATCAGATAGCAGCTCGTGTTACCGATATCACCGAAGTGGTGCCCTTGCAGAAAGACATTAACCTCTTCAGTGAGGCGGGATATGCGCAGAGTATTATCTTTTCGCGTGGTGAGCCTGTACCGGTTTTTTGTATGCATGTTCTGCTCGGTGAAATTCCCCCCGCTAACTTAGAGCCGAGTTCGAGCATTCTTATAGTAGAAACCGACGATCATAAAAAGGTTGGTTTTATGATCGCAGCGCTGGTGGCTGTTGAAGAATGTGTCTGGCGGAAAGAGGCTTGTGATCCGTTAAATCTGGCGATAGGTGGTGAGCTTAAAAATGCGAGACAGCGGGTGCGTACCATCAATGAGTCGGGAGAGAAGCGCACACTGAATGCACTGTCTCTGAAGAAAGTTGCCAGCGCTCTGATTGATAACAAAGCCGCCGAGGCGTCACTTAAGCGCGCGGCAGGTGAATAAATTCAGTCATCCAGCGTGCAATGGTCTCGCTGTCGTTAGGTTGCTCTAAGGTATTCATCGCCTGCGTCAACCGCTCGTCGCCGACGTCTTCTCTGCGACGCTCCAGCAATCTTCTGAAGTACTCTGGGGTAA
>PDUK01000030.1 GCA_006212115.1 Thalassolituus sp.
GCGAGGTCGGGAAACCACCACCCATGCCATCGCCATTAAAGAAGTTGAGGACGTTCATGCCCACCACAACCAGATTCGCCTGCTCAGACACCTGCGGCGCCAGTGTGCGAGGGTGTGTCGGATCAATGGTGACCGTCGATGGAATCACGGTGTAATTATCACGGAACGCGTTCATCACACCGCGGAAGGCAGGAACAGAATAACCAATACGTATTGGGTTATCCGCAGAGAAACCTGAGGCATCCGGGAACGGAATATACTCCGGGTAGGATGCAGACACACCATCATCAATCAAGAGTGTATCCAGCACGCGATTGGGCTCGGCGGCGAGCGCTTCTGGCGAACCCGGTAACGCTATCTCAGTGCCCTGAAAATGCAGGCGGGATGACACAGCAAACTGACCGTAATTACCCAGACCGTAGCCTGTACCGAACAGGTCGCTGATCAGTAATGACTGGTCGCTTTCAACCAGCATGCCCTCAACCGCTTCGAACTCGGTCAGATCAGCCACTGGCAGCGTCAATTCAATGGGCGCAGGCAGAGCATTGTCACCGGAACAAACGGTGATGTCCGTAATGCTGCTTAATTGAGTGACATTGTTGTATTCACCCACCGTTGCCTGCAGACGTACTCGGTCACCCACAGAGACGTTTTCGCTGTAGTTGTATACAAACACACCTTCAGATGTCATCGGATCAGCATCAATTTCGCTGTCCGCTTGCTGCAGCCAAAACCCGCTGTACTGATACGAAGAGTCACCGTTTGCCAACGTGCCGCCCTGCAGGTCCGTTGTCACAATGGCCTCAACAATCACCTGCTGACCATTTAATGGGCTTGCGTCGTTCGTAATATCTGTGATCAGCCCTTGAATTGCACTGATTGGCGTTGCTGGGTCACCACAAGCACCCAGCGTAGGCTCTGGCTCATTGCCACCACACGCGTTGGCATCACCCGGTGTCGGTAGATCAGCGATAAAACCTTCTGTATCACGCGCACCACCCGAACAACGCTGCAGTGAATGTTGATCCTTATTACCGCTCATGGCCTCGTTCAGCTGAGGCTGACCTGCGTTCAGCAACACCAACAGCCCCGCATCGTCGCCATCATTCGTATCGTAAACGACGGCATCCACCAGCCCGTCTGTCGCGACTGCAGAACCGTTGGGGAAGTCATTCGCAGGACGATTATAGAGCGCCACTGCATCAGCGCCGTTCTGAATCAGGTTGCTGTCAGGGGACACATCGAGATCACAATTGCTGACCATGGAGGCATCACCACAGACAACAAAATAACCGTCGGCGTTCGTCTGAAAACCATTCAGAGAAATCGCTTTGTAGCTGCTGTCGTTGCTGCCGTTAAACAGCACCAGAGATAAGCCATTCAGGGACTGCGCACCGGTACCGCCATCGTATAATTCAATGAATTCTGCGGTATCGGTACTAGGGTTATCAGCGTCTGTTTCGTTGATCAGAATATCGGCGTGTGCGGCACTTGCTGAAAGCACGGCCAGCCAAAGAAGGGAGCGTTTCATTACTTCGTCATCCGGTAGAAAAACCAGCGCGTATTCAGCCAGAGGGACGTGTCAGTGCCGGGTCACTTTGTTTACGTTTTTGCGGCGTATTTATTACCGTTTTTTAAACGTATTTTTTATAAGGTTTTCTGGCGATCAGTAATCACTTACGCGTTCTTTTGATCGAGCCAGCGCTGAACGATTTTACCGGTCGCTGATCCCCAGCCTTTCAGTTTCTCGACGGGAATAATTTTGTACTCGTCCAATTCATTTTCATCCAGCGTGATGACGCCTTCGGCGTAGACATAAAAGCCGATAATAATCTGATTGTATTCATGGCCATTAAAGCCTTTGCCATCAAATAATTCGAAACCAATAAATTCGGCATTTTCAGCGCGCAGGCCCAGCTCCTCTTCGGTTTCTCTTAAGGCGCAAACTTCTGGTGTTTCACCACGCTCAAGAAAGCCGGTAATGATGCTGTATTTACCGGTGGGCCAGAGTTTATTGTGTGCCAGTACAACACCCTCTGGGGTTTCGACCACCACCGCCACCACGGGTGTCGGGTTGTCCCAGAACACAAAACCGCAGCTTACTGAGCAGGCGCGACGTTCTTCGCCATCAATCATCTGTACGTGGATATCGGCTTTGCATTGTGGGCAGTATTTCATCCGTGACTCCGGCAGCGTAACAAGGAGGATTCCAATGCGTCGGCATCGGATTTCAGTTCAGTAATTAGTTCCAGGCGACTCTCTTCCAGCGCCCGGGTCGGCATTTCTGATAGCACACCGTCACGCCAGTTAAGCACATAGTGACCCTGATCGGTATGAATCAGGGCCTTGGCACGTACGACGTTACTCGCATTAACGTCCAACTGATCAAACCAGTGACGCAGCGCATCCAGTGAAAATACCCAGTCGCCAGTGAGCAACCAACCGCAGGAAAAATGACCTTCACCGTGACTCTCGAGGCGACGCAAGGATTCACCTGCTTCCAGTGCCACCGGTGCCGCCGCCTCTTTGCTCTGGTGGCGATGATGGCCATGATCACTCAGTTGCAGGCGCTCAGGATTGCTCGGCAACGCCAGTATAGCCGCCTCCACTTGCCCCTGTTCTACATGCACACTCTGTGCTTTCGCCGGTTGAGAGGATTGCACCAGCGCATCAAACGCCGCGAGGTCATCATCCGAGCAAAGGTCGGTTTTATTCGCGACCAGCACATCCGCCAATGCAATCTGATCGTTAAACGTATCGTGACCCATGTAGCGCGGGTCGCTCAGGTGCCTTGGATCGATAAGGCAGAGATTCGCCCCCGCCGTCAGCAACTCTCGATAGTCATCGCTGCGCAGTGTGGTCAGGACTTTACGTGGATGCCCGAGCCCCGTCGGTTCGATTAATAAGACATCAGGCTTTTCCTTGGCCAGCAACATGTTCAGCCCCATCTGAAACGGCAGGCCCGAGACACAACACAAACAGCCACCGGGAACTTCGCGCACGACTGCGCCATTGGCTTCCAGAATCGCGCCATCGACCCCCACCTCGCCAAACTCGTTAACCAGAACCGCCCACTTTTCATTGGCTGGAGATTGTTCAAGAAGGTTAAGAATGGCCGTAGTTTTGCCCACACCCAGAAACCCCGTTATCAAATGAACCCGCGTCATACCGTACCCCAAGACCAGAAAAGTAATAGTGTAACACTCCAGACAGGACTGGTAGACAGGAGCGCATAGGCGCATACTGAAAACGCATCGAACCACGAGCATGTCATATGCACGAAACTAATGTTTTGACCCTCGCTCTTCGCCTCGCCAAACAGGCAGGAGAGCTTATTGCAAAGCAACGCCAGTCATTGTCGGTTTCATACAAAAACGGCAACGAGCTGGTCACCCAAGCCGACGTCGCAGCGGACACTCTGATCGCAAACGGCATCCGAAGTAATTACCCCAATCACGTCATCCTGTCTGAAGAACTGACGCCGGACCAACTTGCGGAGGCATCTGAGCGAGAGCACCTGTGGATCGTTGATCCGATCGACGGAACCGTTAACTACGCGCATCACCATCCTCAGGTCGCGATCTCAATTGCCTATTACCACAAGGGAAAGGCCCGGGTTGGTGTGGTACACAATCCATTTTTAAATGAAACCTTCCACGCTCAGGCAGGAAAAGGCGCCAGACTTAACGACGTGCCTATTCATAGCAGCACCAATGTCGAACTGAACAGGGCTATCATCGCGACTGGATTTCCCTATGTCATCGAGGATTTACCTAAGCTGATGCGCCGCCTTGAAAATGTCCTTTCAAACTGCGCTGACATCCGACGCTTGGGATCAGCGGCACTGGATATCTGCTGGGTGGCATGCGGGCGTCTTGATGGATACTACGAAAGCGTTAAGCCATGGGATTTCGCCGCGGCGCAGTTAATTGCCCGCGAAGCTGGTGCTCAATTTGGTCATATCCACGAACTGTCCGCAGATATTAATCCCCAGCTGCATGGCGACAATATTCTGATCAGCGGCGCACAGCTCTTCAGTCCTCTACAGAGCCTACTCCGAGAGGCTGACGCGCAGTCTGAAGACTGATCAACGCCGCATCGAGGCGTCGCTGCTCAGCGACGCTGAAATGCTGATCCCGATACGCCTGCACCATGACTTCGTAGTCAGGCTCACCGCGTTGATCCTGTGTAAAGCGATGGTATTGCTGCAGCCGTGACTTCCAGATTGCCCTCTCTTCATCAAGCTGCGCCAGCCGCTCAGCTGCTTCATTCCCAAATCGCTCGGATCGCGCTTGTCGTAGAGTCGCAGGATCTGAATGTTGATGACGAAGCTGCAAAGAGTCCTGTACTGAAGCCGCCTGACGACGCGCTACCTGAACCGGCTGCGGCAACCTTGTTTCAAGCGCAGAAATTTCGCTGGGGGATGCACCTTGCTGTAAGAGTTCGAGACGCTTCAGGGTGAAGTCGTCAATCGCTTCGTCTTCAGCAAAAAACGCCGCCACTGTGACATCGTCGAAATAGAGGCGTCGCAAATCCATAACCCACTGCTGACGAGCCGTTAACTCTTCGATATTGGAATACGCAATCTTTCGACCTGCGATCTCATCGTACTCAGAGATGCTCGCGAGGTAACTCAGATAAGCTTGTAAAAGATCCAGAGCCTCCCGATTTGCAGGCTCTGGCAAAGTGCGCATCTCTGCTTTCATATATTCGACGATATCGTCGAGAGAAACTTCGCCCACCGCGCTGAGGTAATAATCCATCCACAAACGCAGGTCGCGGTTTATCAATAAACGTCCATCTATTACCAGCAATCTGCCATCGGGCTGCGCGCCTCTGAAGGTCGCAGCCTGCTGGAAGGTAGCCGCTAGTGGATGCTTATTTCTGGACGGCAGTGATTCATGAGACTCTAAATCGCCGCTCAAAATAACGACGGAGGAATCTGGGAAAAAGCGATAATAGCCAGCGGTCATTGCTGCCATCAGCAATACTCCCATGGCAACAATGACAACTGACTTCATCATTATAGCCCCGCGTTTTTCAGACGATTAGCGTGAGTACGAAACACGGTAAGCGGGTCCGTCTCATTGATGGCATGAAGCCCTAACATCTGATTCACCTCATCGAGATGTGTCATCGCGAAGTCGTTACGAATCACCATGCCAAGGTTACTGGTACAGGGATCAACGAACCCATCATTTGCTACACCCTCAGGGAAGAACTGAGAAAATGCGATCGTGATTGGCTCCAATGGATCAAGGATATTAGTCAAAGGCTTAGCACCCGCCCAGGAGTAATAGCGCACTCCATTGTATTCATAGTCGCCTTCTCCACATTCACTATCAGGGATACCTCCCGGATGCGCCGCATTAAATACAACGGATGCTTCTGTCGTCATCGAGCGCACGGACTCCACTGGTGCTAGCGGTAAATCACTTCCCGAGGCAAACGAAATGAATTGCGAAATTCCAGAAATAAATACCTCAAATGCATCACCAAATACTTCTGAATTATCGGACCAGTCCATCAAGGTATCTGCAACGACGGTCCCTTTGTTCACGCCCGATATTGATGACACAGACGCAACAATATCAGGACGTACAGAACCCGCATAACGCGTAGTCGGGCCACCATGACTATGGCCAATCAAATTAACTTTTTCTGCTCCGGTAATAGCCAGCACTTCTTCAATTTGCTCAATTAATTGTTCACCGCGGACTTCTGGATAATTCGTATTCGATACCGTTGCGATAAATACCTCGGCACCGTCCTGTTGAAGCGTTTCGGGAATTTTGTACCAGTAGTCAACGCCAACTAACTGCTCAAAACCAAGAAAACCGTGGACCAGTACGATCGGATATTTCGTCTCTGTATACCCGGTTGTCATGGTCTCGGACATGGCATGCGTGTCCGCTGAAAATGCGAAGATGGCTGACGCCATCAGGAGATATTTTTTCATTGTCTGATTTCACCCTGTTATTTTTATTTGGTGCGTAGAAGCAAAATCAGTATAAGAATTGATCTGTTCTGAAAAACGGCTTATGCGGTCAGCGACAGGCTTATCAGGACAGGATTACAAAAGAACAACACAGCTGGGTGCGTTATTCGGACAGGGTCATTCTTTAGAAGTAGGCGGAAACGTGAGAAGACTGGGTATTTCATTATTAGAATGAAATACCCAGGGTGATATCGCTTTAAGAGAAGAAGCGCTGATTGCTTTCGTGCATCGCTTTGGCATCCGCCTGAATGCGATCCACCAACTCCTGAACTGTTGGGATGTCCTCAATCAAGCCTTGGGTCTGGCCAATAAACTGTACACCCTCATCCAGATCACCTTTGATCGTCGCTGCCTGCAGGCGCGGCACGCTGGCGCCAAAGTAGGCAAGCAGCTTGATCTTATCCAGCATGACCAACATGCCCAGCATAATTTTCCATACCGGTTGCTTGACGATCTTCGCTGCTTTGGTCGCTTCTTTTGCAGCCATGATCAGGTTCATTGGCTTCTTGGTTTCTTTCTCGGCGCGCGGTGTCTTCATCACGCGAGCCCACAATCCATCAAAATTATTGGAGTAGATGGTGTCTTGCTCGGACTTTTTCACCACGGTTTCTTTAACGTGGTTGTGTAGTGGGCTTTCCGCGCTGGTTGCGAAACGAGATCCCATTGCTACGGCTTCTGCTCCCAGAGACAGTGCCGCCATCAGGCCGCGTGCGTCAGCGAAACCACCCGTTGCGATCACAGGGATATCCACTTTGCTCGCAATCGAAGGTACTAATACAAGTGAAGTGACATCACCGCCGTGTGCAGCGGCTTCGTGCCCGGTTACCAGCAAGGCGTCAGCACCAATGCTTTGTGCAGATAATGCGTGCTTTTCAGAGACCACGGTGGCGATCACTTTGCCGCCGTACTCGTGCGCCTTTTTAACCAGCCAATCGCCTTTACCCAGAGAGAAGTTAATCACAGGGACTTTCTCTTCCAGAGCAATCATGGCGTTCTCTTTGGCACCGGGCATCAACAGCGTGACGCCAACACCAAAAGGCTTATCCGTCAGTTCACGGATTTCACGAATCGACGCTCGGGTTTCTTCAGGGGTGAGAGGGCCACTGGCCAGAATGCCCAGACCGCCGGCGTTAGATACGGCTGCGACGAGTTGAGGGGTAGAAATCCAGCTCATTCCCGGAAGTACCAAGGGAGCCTCGATGCCGAAGAGTTCTGTGATACGTGTTTTCATTCTGGTTTCCCGATGTTAGACGGGCAACACTGTATCGGCTGAGTTGGATTTGTCCATTGCCGAAATGACGGCGTTAACGATTCGCTTCCGCGCCCTGTACGAAATTACGGAACATCTCCTGACGCTGCTCTGATGACATATCGCGCAGTTGTTCCAGATGGCGTTGGCGCTCATTCAGGTCGGGCGACCCTGCGCCGGGGGGCATTTGCTGCAGCGCCTGATAAAAACTATCCAGCGCCTGGCGTTGTTCAGGTAGGGCGTTATTCCACTCGATGGTCATTTCCGGGCGTGCGCCACCTTGTGGAGGGTTCGCCCACACCGTCATCGACGATGCCATCACTGTAAGTAAAAAGAGTAAGCGCACAATACTACCTGCTTAATATTAACCGATAGTATTGTAACGGCAGCGATACAATTTATTACAGCGCATAGAAGTAAACGCTGCGTAAAGAGGACGTCTCAGGCCATCAGTGGTAGCTGAATAGAGACCATCAGGCCACCGTCGCGGTGATTTTTCAGACTTATCCGGCCACGATGATGGGACACAACCCGGTGCGCAATCGCAAGCCCAAGGCCAAAGCCCCGGTGGCCGCTTCCCAAACGTTCACGGGCAGTTTCTGCACGCACAAACGGGCGCAACAGATCATCGAGTTTATCTTCCGGCACACCCGGTCCGTGATCCCGGATCACGATCCTGAGCCCGTCGTTCTTCAACCGTACAGAGATGTCGACACTGGTGCCCTCGACGGTATGCAAAAGTGCGTTCCGGGTGATGTTTTCAAATGCGGATTTCAGTAGTTTACGATCCCCGTGAACGGGCGGCAGGCCATCGGACAGCGTCAGGTTCAGCACACTGTCAGGGTGTTCAAACCGAGCGTCCTCGACGACCTGTTGAAGCACATTGTCGCAATGTACATCCCCCCAGTGACTGTGATCCTGTTGCGTATCTAACTTCGCCATGTTCAACAGGTCTTCAATCATTTCGTTGAGACGCTGGGTTTCGAGTTCAATACGATCGAGGTGTTCTTCCTGATCCGGGGCGGCATCCAGCCTCGCGAGCTCGAGGGCGACCGTACTGCGCGCCAGAGGCGAACGCAACTCATGAGATACGTCGCTGACCAACTGCTTCTGATCGTGTATCAGACGTTCGATGTACCCAGCCATATGATTAAACTCGCGACTGAGTTCACCCAATTCATCACGTCGCCGCAACGAGCGCTCATCCATTCGGGCACGCCAGTCGCCGTTAGCAAAAGCCCGCACGGTCTGCTGCATATATCGGACAGGCCGGGTCAGGTAGCCCGACAATATCAGGCTCCAGACGGCAAAAATCAGGAAGGACGCCAATAACCCCCAGCCGAGGTAGGCAGGAAGGTTAAACACCACCAGCGGGTGCATAAACTCAACAACAAGAAGGTAGACCTGGCCCTGCACACTCTCGATAGGGGCCTTCACCAGAATCTCAGAACGACTCAGCGGATTAACCTGAGCCTCATAACTGTCTGCCGAAAACGCATAATCCAGCACGGTAGCAGGCGGGTTGGGCAACAAGCTGAGCCCCTGAGCATCAAACACGTAAGCATTCACGCTAGGGTGGCGCTCAAAACGTAGCAGCCATTCCAATAACAAAGGCTCTCCGCCTTGCTGCAGAATCAATTCCGCTGCGGAGATGTACCCACCTGTGGGAGCAATAAGATTGACCGAATCGTTTGACCACTGGCGGTAGTACGCCGCCATAGTGATGGTCACCGCCGTCGTTACTAGCGCGGTCACCATAAAAGCCAGATAGATTTTTACAAAAACACTGCGCATCAGGCTTCAGTCGATTCCTGCCCAATCTGGTACATGTATCCGACACCGCGAATCGTTTTGATGCGCTGTTCACCGCCGGGCGACGGCCCCAGCTTCTTACGCAGATTACTCAGGTGCATATCCAGACTTCGGTCAAACAGGGTCAGAGAACGCTGCATGGACTGCTCAGCAAGCCGGTTCTTGTCGACGACTTTACCGGCCTCACGCGCCAGCACGCCAAGAATATTGAATTCCGTGACCGTGAGTTCCAGCTCTTCACCAGAGCGATGTACCAGATGCTTGTCAAAATCGATCGACAGGTCTTCCAGATCGAGCATGGCCGAAGTGACATCAGCTGATCGTCCCCGACGCAGAATAGAGCGCAACCGGGCAGACAGCTCGCGCGGATTACAGGGCTTAGGAATATAATCGTCGGCGCCCGTTTCGAGACCTTCAATACGGTCCATTTCGTCGCCCTTGGCCGTCAGCATCAGTACGGGTACATCACTACGTGAGCGGATCTGACCAAGAATATCGATACCGCTTCCGCCGGGTAGCATGACATCCAGTACAACCGCCTGATAACGACCACTCAAGGCCTCGGCCAACCCTTCTTCGGCAGTGTGAACAGCAGTGACCTTAAACAATTCTCTCTCAAGGTATCGGGTAAGCAGAGCCGTCAGCTCAGTATCATCGTCCACCAATAAGATATTCATTATTCTTTTACTCCATGGGGCAGCGCACACATTGCCTGCCAATACTGTCTATCCAGTCTTTACAATAATACGCCCGTCAGGCGATGTCATTTCCAAGATCGTCGTCACGGCGGTGCGCGTCGACAAAACGAATGGCATCAGCAACGCCATCGCGTACTCGCTGTCGGGTCATCACCAGTTCATCTGGTGACATATAGAACGCCATATCTACTTCGTAGCGGATGTATTTGGGCGGTAAACGATTCAATGCAACACAGGCGATATCCGCCATGTTGTCCGTATCCGCCTCTCTCCCTGCCGCGTTGAGTTGCGCAACGATTTCCTCTGCCACCATCTGCTCGTAGTAGTTGCGGATACTGTCTGAAAAACTCATGGACCCTCCTGTCGATATCGAGGTGAATAGTGCGACGTCATGACTATCTGTTCTCAGAATAGCAGCTCATGGGTTTCGTGCTTTACTGAAAAATGAGATTCATCAACAACTGAGAAAAACAGCCATGAAGACCGTCAGTGACATCATGACCCGCGGCGTTCATACCTTGAATGCGGAGAGTACGTTACGGGATGCCGAACTGCTGATGCGTGAGCATCATGTCCGGCATATTCCCGTCATTAACGAAAACGGTGGTATTGCCGGAGTACTCAGCCAGAAAGAGTTTCTTCGGGAAGCGTTCCGCATCACAGATAAATTTGGCGCGCATCATTTGCAGGATTACCTGGCGAAAACCCCGGTGATTGATTGCCTTGAGAAACAACTGGAAACCTTACCGGCCAATACCAGCCTGAAGGACGCGGGCGAGCGACTCAGGAAAGAAAAAGAAGGCTGTTTGCTGGTCGCCAACGACGATGGCCAGCTAGAAGGCATAGTGACATCGCAGGACTTTGTTCGACTCGCGATTGAGCTGCTCGACTGAGTCTAAAATTGACTATCAGAGGTGGGGGTCAGGCTGGCAAAGTTTCACCAGCCCGGTATTGGCTAATCAGTCTTTTGTCGGTTTCTTCCAGCCACCGATGTTGCGCTGCTTACCACGCGCAACGGCCAGTTCCTCACTGCCAACATCTTTTGTCACTGTCGAGCCCGCGGCAACGGTTGCACCGTCGCCAATAACAACGGGGGCCACTAAGGCCGAGTTCGATCCGATAAAGGCACCGTCGCCAATTTCGGTACGGAATTTATTTACGCCGTCGTAGTTGCAGGTGATGGTGCCTGCTCCGATGTTTGCGCCTTCTCCGATGCTGGCGTCGCCGATGTAAGTCAGATGATTAACCTTCGAGCCTTTTCCTATCTGCGACTTTTTCACTTCACAGAAGTTACCAACGCGTGCACCGTCAGCAAGGTCCGCCCCGGGACGCAAACGGGCATAAGGGCCGACATTACAATCCTGTGCCACCACCGCTTCTTCTATATGACAGAAAGTCTCAATACTCACGCCCTGGCCAATACGGCTATTGCGGATGACGTTGTAAGCGCCTACTTGTACGTCGTCGCCCAGTTCAACGTCACCTTCAAAAACACAGCCAACATCAATGCTGACATTACGGCCAACTTTCAGTGTTCCTCGCACGTCAATTCTGGATGGATCTGCCAGAGCAACTCCCTGAGCCATGAGCTCATCGGCGATCTGACATTGAAAGACTCGCTCTAGAGCCGCCAGTTGACGGCGATCGTTGACGCCCTCTACTTCGGTCTCTGAAGCGGGATGCAGCGCGGTCACCGGAACGTTATCGCTTACTGACATAGCAATCACATCCGTCAGGTAGTATTCACCCTGAGCATTATCTGCAGACAGTTTCGGCAGCCAGGCTTTCAGGAAGCGCGCAGGCAGCGCCATAATGCCAGTGTTCACTTCTCTGATCTGACGCTGAGCATCCGTTGCGTCCTTATGCTCAACAATCGCCTGCACCGCGCCTTCGTCGTTACGCACAATCCGCCCGTAACCGGTGGGGTCATCCAGAGTGACCGTCAACAAGGCCAGCGCATTCTGAGCTGCATCAACCAGGGCAGAAAGCGTAGTGGGCTTTATTAATGGAACATCACCGTACAACACCAGAACCAGAGCATCATCGGCAATATCAGGTAACGCCTGAGCCACCGCGTGCCCCGTCCCCTTTTGTTCTGCCTGAATAGCCCATTTGAGCTCAGCTTCAGGAAAGGCTTTCCGTACTTCCTCTGCCCCGTGACCAATCACCACATGCTGAGTTGCCTCACCCAGCGTCTGCGCGGCAGTCAAAACGTGATCCAGCATTGGTTTGCCAGCCAACTTATGCAGTACCTTAGGTAAGTCAGATTTCATGCGCGAGCCTTTGCCCGCAGCCAGAGTTACAACAGCCAGTGTCATGAGAGGGATATCCACGAATTTCAAATCAGCGGCTATTGTAGGGAGGCGGTAAGGGGTTGCAACAAAGTGACACGATTTCGACCTGCACAAGTCGTTTGCCTCAACTAGTCTGACAAAGTGAAAACACAACCTATCACGCCAAACTAAAGGTTCCGTAAAGCCAAAAGGGTTGTATTTGGCACGCAAGCACCCTCTAATGTCATGATTTTGACCTGTGTCACATTAGGGAGGAGCCCCTTGCTGATACGTTATTTAAAACGCTGGTAACGATCCGGCAAATATAATTAACATAAGTTCACAGTATCAATGAGCACTAACAATGTTGTCCCGGCCGCTGGCCCCGGATGAGATTGAGGACAAGAGCACTCAGACCATCGAGTCTCCCAACGGATTGCAGACACTGCCCGACCTGTCAGGCGAGGCGGTTATAAAAACAATAAGAAAATATCGAGGCTGCAATGACTAAAAAAGCGAAACTTTCGTGCCGTTTCTTTCCAATCAATAAAGTAAACATCGCGAAGCTTGTCGAAATGCACAGCATTTTCACCCGTTTCTACGAAAACGCCGATCTCTCAACCTTCATTAAGGATATGAGTGAGAAAAAAGGCGTCATGATCCTGAAAAATAAGACAACCGATAAAATTGTCGGATTCAGCACCTACAACGAAGTCGAACTGATTCATCAAGGCAAAAAAGCGATTGGTGTGTTCACGGACGACACCATCGTCGAACCAGAGTTCTGGGGGAATAAAACCCTGCACACGGCGTTTGCGATGAAAATGTTGAAAGCAAAAATGCTGCGTCCCAGCACGCCAATGTTCTGGTTGCTAATTTCGAAGGGCTACAAAACCTACCTGCTGATGGCCAACAACTTTCAGCGATTCTATCCACGCCATGACCAACACGACCATGAAATGGAAGGTCTGATGGAGCAGTACTGCAATAAGCTCTACCCGTCCTACTACAAAGCAGAAGAAAAAATCCTCGACTTCGGCGACGGCTACCACGCTCTGAAAGCGGATGTCGCAGACATCACTCCACGCATGCGCGCCAGTAACGAGGCCATTCGTTTCTTCGAAGAACGCAACCCAGAATGGCGTCGCGGCACCGAACTCCCCTGCGTCGGAGAGATTGGTATGTCGACGATCGGCCTGTTCTTTAAGAAGCTGGTACGCAGCACGCTTGGCATCCGCCCGGGTGCGCGTAAGAAAACCCGTCGTTTGGCAGCATAAAACCGGCGCTGTCTGGCTCGAAGTGTGACATAGTGATTAATATGCGCCAAAGCCACACTTCGAAGTCAGGCAATAATTCAGTTGCCTAAGACTTTATGGTTAAATCGCTGACCCGGTCCCGCCTCTGAGCCTCATCGGTGCTGGGCCTAACAATAATAATGAAGAAAAAATTCTGCCGTCTCGCGGCGGAATACTCATCACAGAACATAGCAAAAGATACAGGAGCCCGTCAGATGTCTGCTCTTAAGAACCTCAGCACCTCGTTGCTTCATTTCGCGTCTGCGACGCTCACCAGGAAAGGTGCGCGTAAATTCATCGACGCCAGCTACGACGTTGAGAGCGTTCAACGCGGCATTCTCAACGACACACTGGGTATGGTCCTGGGCGCTGCTTCCGCTGAAAAACACGGCCTGAAAGCCGGCATGACAGTCGAAGAATTCCGTAAGCAGGTCCCGATTACCGACTACGACTACTGGCACGACATGATTGTCGAACAGCAGAAGAGTGGTAAGCCAATGCTGACCACCTCGAGCTGTGATCGCTACCAGCCAACGTCTGGCTCCACCTCAAAAATCAAATGGATTCCTTATACCCGTCCGTTCCTGGATCAGGCTGACGAAGCAATCAGCCCCTGGATGTCCGATCTGTATGCGCACTTCCCGGGTATTAAGAAAGGCCGTCATTATTGGTCACTGTCCTGGGTTCCTAGCGACCTGCGTAATCAAGTCAGCGAGAGTATTAACGACGACATGCAGCTGCTGCCTTGGTGGAAGCGCCTGTTTATGGCCGGCACCATGGCAGTACCAGAGGGCGTATCGCTCGCGGAAAGCTCCGATGAATCTTTCTTCGCGACCTCCTGTTATCTGGTTGCCTGCACTGACCTTTCCTTTATGTCAGTCTGGAGTCCAACCTTTGCCATGAGCCTGTTGCAGGTGATGCAGGAGCACCGCGAGAAAATCGCCGAAGTACTGGAAACCGGCCGTTGGGTTGCCCCCTTCGATAGCCTTAAGAACATTGATCCACCTTCAAATCCTGAAGCCGCTGCATACATGCGCCAGTGGGATGGCGAGATTACCCCAGCGTTTACCAAGGCGATCTGGCCAAATCTGGCGTTGATCAGCTCTTGGGATACGTCATCATCAAAAGGTTGGGCAGAGAAGCTGCAGGCCACCTTCCCGCACAGTGGTTTCCAGGGCAAAGGCCTGTTCGCGACTGAGGGTGTGGTCACCTTTCCGATGGGAGATGAGTACCCATTGGCCTTCACCAGTCATTTTTATGAGTTCGAAGACCTCGACACAAATGAAATCCTGTGCAGCTGGGAACTCAAAAAAGACATGCGGGTACGCCCTATCATTACCACGGGTAATGGCTTATTGCGCTACCAGACCAAAGATATACTTCTGGTCACCGATTTCATTAACCAGTGTCCGTGCCTGCGTTTTATCAGCCGTATCGATGGTGTCGACATGGTCGGCGAAAAGCTGTCTCCAGACGCTGCGGTAAAACTGATCGATCATTTCAGCGGAAACATGGGGCTGTCCCCAGTTACGCTAATCGCGATGCCGCAATCAGACCTGCGTAACAAGCCGGTGTACGGCTTACTGTGCTCAGGTGGTGAGGATGCCATTGCAGCCCGCGAACTACTGGGCGCTCAGCTTGAAGATCAACTCAACCAGCACTTCCACTACAAGTTAGCGCGCGAGCTGGGTCAGTTGGGTCATGCAGAAATGCTGATCGTACCCGATGCTATGGAAGTGTACACCGAGCATAAAATTGCCGGTGGCATGGTTGCCGGCAACATCAAAATTGAACCTCTGGCGTTATGGCAGAACGAGCAGATGCCCGGTGCTGTGAAAGAAATTCTGAAGCACTCTAAACCGGCGGAGGCCGATGCATGAGTCAACGCTATGTCATTCGCCCTACCACAGAAGCGGATGCATCAGGGCTGAGTGAACTGCTCTCAGATACGCCACAGGAAGGGAGTATTCAACTCAACTTCGAGCGCGAGCCTAATTATTTCTTTGCTACCGACGTGGGCACCACCACCCGCGACCTGTGGGTGATGGAAGACACCGAGAATGGAAAAATAGCCGGTGCATTCAGTATGGGTTTCCGCGACGTATTCGAAAACGGACAGCGGAAATCCTTGCGTTACGGCAGCGACCTGCGCATTCACAAGGACTACCAGGGCGGCCGGACTCTGTTGCGCTTTTTTAAAGCCGTTGCCGGAATCATTGATCAGGATTACTACCAGACCGTTATCCTTGAAGAAAACAAAGCATCACTGGATACCGTGGGTGGCAATCGCCTGAAGCTGCAACCTAAGTACAATCCTTTCCGTCGCCATCGCACCAACATGATCGAGTTGCGCCGACGGGAGAAGCACACCATTGGTTGTCATATTCGACGGGCTACCCCGTCTGATGTGCCTATGATGCAAACCTTCTTTGATCAGAACGCACCGCAAAAACAGTTTTATCCTTGCTACGACTTCAGCCGCGTAGGAACAGACAACAGCTATTATCGCGATATTCGTCTGGAGGATTTTCTGCTGGCGTTCGAAGGCGACGAATTGGTTGGTATGACGGGGTTCTGGGATCAGAAAAACTTTAAGCAGACACGCATTGCCGGATACTCAACAGCCATTCAATACGCCCGTCCGCTGTATAACCTCTACACTAAAATATTCGGCGGTCTGTCCCTACCGGCAGCCGGCTCGTTAACCAGTTATATTTATCTTCACTGCAACGTTTTTAAAGATAACCGCAGTGATGTGTTTGCAGATCTACTGGCCTTTGCCCGCAAAGAACTTCGCTCGTCACAGTACGACGCACTCGTGGTCGGATTTGATGCAGAAGATCCATTGCACAAAGTGACCGACAAATACAAAAAAGAAGAATTATTCAGCCTTCATTTTCTGTCAGGATATGGCGACGATCCATCTCCGAACCTTAATCCGGAAAGGCTGATGTACCTGGAAACTGCGCGCCTTTGAGGGCCGGTGATCTCGCCACTGCCGATCCCGTTCTCAAAGCTCGCCTACGAATACAGAGAGCAGTATGAAGCAGCTTAAATTTTTCCTTATCGGCCTGGTGATTATCGGTGCAGGTGGGTATGCCGGCTATGTTATGTACCAGAATGCTCCGGAGCCCGAGACGCAAGAGGTCACCGTTGCCATCCCTCAGGTACCGTTTCAGGAAGTGAAAATTGCCACTCAATCTATTCCTATCTTCAGTCGCGGCCGGGTTTCAGCCTCTCGTGTACACAAAATTGCCAGTCAGGTTTCCGGACTGGTCACAAATATCGCGCCTGAGTTGAAAAAAGGGGAAATTGTCGGTGCTGGCCAGCAACTGGTTCAGATCGATGAGCAACCACTGATTCTCGATATTGCGCAGAAAAAAGCGCAGGTTACTCAAACCCGCCTGCGTCTGGAAGAAACCGAAGCAAATGCGCGTGTTGCTCGCCGTCAGGTCGGTCGTAATGCATCTGAGTATGCCCGATTTGTACCACAGCTGGCGTACGCCAACTCGCAGGTAAAAGCCGCCGAGGCCGCCCTTGAGTATGCCTACGACCAACTGGAAAACACGAAAATATCTTCGCCTATCGAAGGCAAAGTGGTGGATGTCTACATCAACGAGGGCGACCTGGTTCAGACGGGCTCCCCTATTGCCGTTCTATATGGCATGGATCAGGCTGAAGTGCGCCTGCCATTAAATGATGCTGAAGTCGCTATCATTGGTGTCGAAGAAAACGCCAACAATACCGACGGTCCATCTTTTATGCCTAAAGTCATGCTACGCGATTACGAAAGCGGAGACGAATGGCAGGGATACATTGTCCGTACTGACGGTGAGCGCAGTGCAAACCAACTGCTGTATATCGTGGCGCAGATAAATGGCGAGGAGATGTACAGCAATACGGGACGCTATCTCGTTCCGGGTAGCTTCCTTGAGGCGGAAGTACGTGGGCAGGAAATCGAAAGTCTACGTATTTTACCGCGCGAAGTGATCCTCTCTGGCGACGCCATCTGGATGATTAATGCCGACAATACTATTCAACGCCAGTTAGTGAACATTCGCTATCGCGGTAAAGATTACGCCTACATTGATACGGCCTTACCGCCTGGCACGCGCGTTGTCGCTGGTAATTTCAATCGTCTTGTTGAAGGCATGACTGTCGAACCGATACGTCAGTAATAAACCACCGGAGACGCCATGAAACAGATAATCCAGTGGTTTGCCGAAAACACGGTTGCCGCCAACCTGCTTATGTTTTGTCTTATTGCGCTAGGCTTAATGGCCGTGCCTGAGACACGAAAAGAGCTGATTCCCAATGTAACCCTTGACCGCCTGAGCATTCAGACACAACTGCCGGGTGGTAATGTCGAAACGATAGAAAACAGCGTATGTAAGGCCATCGAAAACCGTATTTACGATATTCAGGGCACACAGAATCTGACCTCGTTTGCCTACGATGGCTTGTGCAGCATGACGGTCGATATCGCTGACGGCTACGAAACCGATAAAATCTCTGACGAAATATCCCGTCGCATAAACGAAGAGGGGCTCCTTCCGGAAGACGCAGAAGATCCAACGTTACAGGAACTGTCTGTAAAAAACCGGGTAGCCAAGCTGATTATTTACGGTAACACCAGCTACGCTGCGCTCGCGGAAACCTCTCGTGAAATACGCAATGACCTGATGGACATGCCGGACATCAGTGTGATCGAACTTCAGGATATGTCGAAGTCTGAAATCCGTATTGAGGTGCCTGCTCACAATCTTGAAAAATATGACCTCACGTTTGATGACATCACTGGCATGATTCGCCAACAGACCGGTTTTTTACCGGGCGGTGTACTGGAAACCCGTGACGGTGACATCCTGATTACCAGCGATGCCTACAAAGACTCGGCAGAAGCCTACCGTAATATCGTTATTTATTCAGACGCCACAGGTGCTGAAATTCTACTGCGCGACCTGGCCATTATTACTGACACCCGTTACGTCAGTGAGACCAACGCCACCTTTGATGGAACCCCGTCCGCGTCGATTGATATCTACCGGGTCGGAGATCAGAGCATTATGGACATCGCCGATGACCTGCATGCTTATGTAGATACGCTGCGCTTGCCAGAAAGTATTCAGACGCATATCTGGCAGGACGAATCGAAGCACCTTCGTGAACGTATCAGCATGCTGCTGGAGAATGCTCTTGCCGGTCTGGTGCTGCTGTTTATCACTCTACTGTTGTTCTTAAATGGCCGACTGTCGTTCTGGGTCAGTATGGGCATTCCGGTTTCGTTCTTCGGCGCCTTATTTGCGATGCCCATGTACGACGTGTCCATCAATGCGGTCTCGCTGTTCGGTTTTATTCTTGTATTAGGTATCGTCGTCGATGACGCCGTTGTTGTCGCAGAAGCCATTCATAACCGCAACGAAAAAGGTATCTACGGTACCGAAGCTGCATTACAAGGCGCGTTTGAGGTCTACAAACCTATTCTGTTTGCTGTTGTGACCACCATTATTGCCTTTATCCCACTGCTCGGTTTGCCGGGGCCAGAAGGTAAAATGATGCAGGCAATTCCGATTGTGGTGATTGCGACTCTGATTTTCTCCGTCATCGAATCCTTCCTGATACTGCCCGCTCACCTGTCACACGCACAGAAGGTCAACGTTAAGAAAGAACCGTCGGCGCTGGCAAAAGTACAAGCCAAGTTCGACGGTGCACTACAAGCCTTCATGCGTCGTGTTTATCTGCCGTCGTTGCGCGGTGCATTGCAGGCTAAAGGCATCATTATTCTGGTGTTTACCATTACGTTTACCCTGATGCTGGTGATGATGCTGACGGGCTGGATCAAGTCGTCACTGTTTACGCCGGTCGAAGCCGATTCCGTAGTGGCTCGACTGGTCTTGCCGGAAGGCTCCCCACGAGAAAAAACCGAGGCCGCCGTCGCGCGCCTTACTAATGCTGCAGAATTGCTGAAACACCGCTACGAGATGGAGGGGGTTAATACCATTGACCACATCTATGCGGTCATTGGACCAAACGAATCCAAGAGCAATATGAAGAGTAGCCAGGACCGCGATCACCTGGCCAATATCACGCTGGAGCTTGTATCCGATCGGGATAACCGCATCAGTGGCAGAGAAATCATTTCAAGCTGGCGTAATATCGCTGGGGACATTCCGGGTATCAGCCAGTTGAGCTTCAGTGCCAGCCTTAACCCTGCCCGTCCGGATATTCAGATTGAACTGTCGGCCAACGATCAGGAAGACCTGAAAGAAGCCGCCGACGAGTTGATGAACACCCTGAAAGGCTTCGCAGGTGCGTATGATGTTCGCCACACGCAGGAAAATACCAAGCAGCAGGCTGACATTATTCTGCGCGACAATGCCGGCTCACTGGGCCTGACTCAGCAGGTCGTCATTGCTCAGATTAATCAGGCGTTCCAAGGTAAGGTCGTGCAGAACGTCCAGACACGGGACGATGAAATCGAAGTTTGGTTGGGTTTACCAGATGACGAACGCGATTCCTCCTGGCACCTCGAAAACATGCACATTAAATACGCGCCAAGTAAATATGTGCCGCTGTCTGCCATTGCCGATATCGTCTATCAGGACGCGCCGACGCACATAAAACGCAACAACCGTAAGCGGGTTGTCACGGTCACTGCATTTATTGATACCAGTCGCAACTCAGTGATGCAGATCCAGAAAGTGATTGAGAGTGACGTGCTACCCAATCTGATCCGTCAGTATCCGGGAATGGACTGGGCTCGCGGCGGTCAGCAACGGGATCTCGGCGAATTCATGAGCACCCTGCTGAATTATTACCTTGTTGCTGTGCTGGGTATGTACCTTCTGCTGGCTGTTCTGTTTAAGTCCTACGTTCAGCCTTTGATTATCGTCTATGCCATTCCTTTCGGCATCATGGGCGCAGTGATCGGCCACGTTATGTTTGGCGAGGTAATCAGCTCCTGGTCATACATTGGCATGGTCGCCGTGAGCGGCGTTGTGGTGAACGATAACCTAGTATTAATGGATTACATTAATAATCGACGGGAAGAAGGTGCCAGTACTTACGACGCTGTTATTGAAGCCGGTGTGGCGCGTTTCCGTCCGATTCTTCTGACCTCTCTGACGACCTTTGTGGGCCTTGTTCCCTTGCTGATGGAAACAAGCCTGCAGGCTCAGTTCCTTATTCCTATGGCTATTTCCCTCGCCTTCGGTGTCTTGTTTGCGACCCTGATCAGTCTGCTACTGGTACCTTGTACCTATCTGTTTATGGATGATGCAATGCAGGCTACGAGGAATATGTTCAGCAGCGGTGAAGAAGATGTCACGGTTGAAGAAGCCTACGAAAATGGCTACAAAACAGGTAACTCGAATGCCCGTGAGAGCAATCCATATAGCTCTGAATTGCTTGCCGCGAGTTGGGATGCGGGTTATCAGGATGGTCAGGAAGATCGCTGAGCCAGTAGTGACAGATCCGTTAGCGAAACAGCCAGTAGTGAAAGAATCTGGCCGGTCGATTATTCAGGGTTGTTAAGCTGTTCTTAATAAACCGGCTAGAACAAAAAAAGCCTCCCTACATGGAGGCTTTTTTATTTGTTCAATCAAACTGTCGGTGCAGCGACCTTACTTTGAGAAATAAGGCAGGTCATCGATAAGATCAATCTGCCACGCTGTCTTAGCCTCGTCTGGGAAGCACTCAATTAATTGCCACTGCACTTCGCCAATCGCATATTGATCAGGGTTCGACTTCAGGCGGCCGATAGTGACCTTAGCAATCATACCGTAGCCGTAGTGCATCAACCCCATCGCGTTACGCTTACTCAAGCCAAAGCAGAACCCACCCAGAGAGTAACCTGCAACAGCGTTTACACCGTCCTGCTCAATCAGAGTCAGAGGCTGAGGGGTATGACTGTGGTGACCGATGACGCCATCAAATTGCTGCAACCACTGTTGCATCATGTTCACACCCCAGGTGCGCGGGAAGCATTCCATTTCATAGCCCCAATGCGGCATCAACATATTGAAGCTGCCGTCACGACGATGCTGCTCAGGGCGCTCATCCAGCCAGTTCAGCACGCCCTTATCATCGCGGTTACTCCATTGTGTTCCGCCAATAATCCGCAGCGCAGGATGCACATCAGCGTAAGGAGCGTCTTTTAAGCCAAAGGTACGGAATCCTTTGTTATGAAGCAGCTCTGCCGACTTTAGGCACTCGTCCGCACCAAAATCAGCAGCATGATTATTCGCCAGTGATAACCAGGTTTTATCAGCAGGAAAAATAGTGGCCAACTGATCCATGATCGCATGATCGTGCTTTTGATCCGGGCCCTTTTTAGGCTTGTCCGTCACCACACCTTCCATGTTCAGAACGATCGAGTCACAGCCTTCAAAGAAGGCTTTTACACCGTCAGAGGCCGTCAGCTCGCGGCCAAACATCATCATAACGTCACCGCCAAAACCAACCGTCAGCTCAGGGGTAATGTCATTCGCCACCAGCGTTTTACTGGCAGGATAATTCACAGCCTGTGGATTAGCGGTCGATGGACCCTTGAGGTTACGCCACAACAATGACAATGCATCTGGCGCGCATGGATACGGATCACGCCAGCGACGTTTTTCACCTCGCCCACCCACATGGAAAGCCTCACCAAAGATTTCATCCAGCTCTTGCTGGCGCTTATCCCAACTAAGCCCCTGGAAGCGAGTCATGGCCATCGCAAGACGCCAGGTGAGGAAGTACAACGGAAAATACAAACAGTAAGCGGCGATCATCCAGCTATAACTGGCCGACCAGGTACCCACTTCCGATGCGCTTTGCAGCGTATAAACAGAAATAATTTTACATACGTTTGCCGCGATTAATATTAACCACCATACCGGTATCAGCCATTTTTCGGCTTCATGAGCATGGCTGTCTGGCGTAGATCTGCGCCACATGCTCAACATCATCCGCAAGGCGAAAAAAATGCCCAGCGTAACCTTGGTATAAATAATCAGGGAATTGGCAACGGTCTGGTGTCGCTCTGCATAAATGGCAACAAGATTTCTGGCGGCAAAATACAACCATGCCGTAAAAAAGAAGGTCAGCGCGACCAGCGTGGCCGAAATCTGGCCAATGCGAAGATAACCATCGGTTTGCAGCATGGCCTGATCATCTGCAGATAGAGCTGTCAGACTCGCCACCGGATCGGCGTCGGCAATGGAGAGCAGAGAATAAATACCGTGAGAAAAACCAGCTATTGTCAGCAAGCCAGAGATAACCAACATCGGCAGCAGTGGTCGATTCACTCGCTGCAGGTCGAAAAACGGATACTGTTTCATGATTCGGGTCCGTGGTGATTCTTATTATTTAATGTCCCTGATTATTCCGATAAAGGACGTCAGTTCAAGGGGTAAGGCAATTTGCCGCGCGGTCCGCCATCTCTGTAAGGAAGTAAGCGTATCCATCGCGTGACAGGTCTGCATAGGCTCCCTGCGGGTCAAGCTCGCCATGCTTAACAGGCAAGTCTCCGACAACGGTCACCACCAGCGCAGGTGAGTACTCGGGCTCGCGGAAGACGCAAGCGACTTTACCAGCGCGAAGTTGTTCGCGCATCAGTTGCACGGTACGCATACCAGGTTTTTGCTCGGGTGTCAGGGTAAATGCCCCCACCTGATTCAATCCGCGCTCAAGAACCCAATGATCATAAGCGCGATGAAATACGAAGAAGCCCCGATCCCTAACCGGCTCAAGCACTCGATCGCTGTACTCAACAGCGGCCTCTACGCGTCGCTGAAAGTCGCTGCTGTCCTTACCAAGGGTGTCAGCCAGAACCTTCTGTGCTGCGAGTGTCGCAGGAACGGACATCCAATAATGAGGATCTTTTATCTTAGCGAGCTCAGAGAAGGATGAAATATCGATCCACACTTTATCTGGCCAACGACGGGCAAAACCTGACAGGTAAGGTTCAATATGCGGACCGCCCCAGAATATGATGTCGGCTTCCTGCAGGTGGTCAATGTCAGACGGTCGCAATGAAAAGTCGTGAGGGCTAACACCATTCTGCAACAGTATGTGCAGGTTCTCACGCTCGACCACCGACGCGGCGATCAGTCCCAGCGGGTGCATACTGGCAAGAACCTTCGGAGAATCATCCTCAGCGGTTACGTTCACTGATACGAGAGAAAACAACGCCGCAGAAAGCGCGGAAATAAGAAAACGACGGAACATAACACTGGCTAAATTTTTCATCTTTCGTAGAATTGCAACATTATAACCTAAGGACTGGTCTGATGCCCGCACCACAACAACATGACCATCACCGCTGCATATCAACAGCAGTTGAGACGGCACGTAGCCTGTGTGAGCAACGTGGCGTGCGCCTGACTCCCATCCGTAAGCGTGTGCTCGAGCTGGTATGGCAAAGCCATAAACCAGCGGGTGCCTATGATTTACTGGGGCAGCTTAGTGAAGAAGGCTTCAACTCTGCGCCACCCACGGTTTACCGGGCATTAGACTTCCTGCTCGATCTCGGCGTCGTGCACCGCATCAGTAGTCTCAACGCCTTCGTTGGTTGCGACCACCCGGGTCACGAACACGACACGGGCTTTTTCATCTGCACCGAGTGTGGCGATGCGACGGAACTTCCCGCTGCAGGTATCGAGCGACTCCACAACGATCTTCGCAAAACGCTCGGCCTCAACATCGCGACCAGTAATCACGAGTTAACAGGCCTGTGCGCTAACTGTCAGGCAAGCGCATGACTAGCCAACCCCTGCTGGAAGGAAAAGACCTCTGCTTGTCTTTCCGTCAGAGGAAAGTACTCGACAATATCAGCCTTACCGTTAACGCTGGCCAGATTATCACACTCATCGGTCCAAATGGATGCGGTAAATCCACTCTGACGAAAGTCTTGCTAGGATTGCAGCAACCCGACACCGGTAGCGTCCGCACGCAGCGCAACTTACGCATCGGCTATATGCCGCAGCACCTGCCACTGGACGAGCGTATGCCGCTGACTGTGAGCGGATTTCTGAGACTCACCCGCCGCAGTACCCGCGCAGACATCGCTCATTGGCTTGAACGACTTAATATCAGCCATCTTGGCGAGCAGAGCGTACATAAGCTGTCTGGCGGAGAATGGCAGCGCGTTTTGCTTGCTCGTGCGTTATTGGTAAAACCCCAACTGCTGGTTCTGGACGAGCCGGTGCAGGGTGTCGACGTGCAGGGGCAACTCGAACTCTATCAACTTATTCCGGCATTACGTGACGAGCTGGGGTGCGCCGTCTTGATGGTGTCCCACGACCTGCACCTTGTGATGTCTGCCACCGACGAGGTCATCTGTCTGAATGGCCACGTATGCTGCTCCGGCCACCCAGAGACGGTATCGGCCGACCCAGCGTATCTGGAGCTATTCGGTAAGCGCCTGGACGACGGCATTGCGTATTACACGCATCATCATGATCACGAACACTGTGATCACGACCATGGCCATGAACACACGCATGACCACTCTAACAATCACCCGCACGACCACACGCAGAGCAAACAGCATGATTGATGGTTTCGATACCTGGTGGCTGATGCCTCTTGCAGCAGGCCTCTTACTGGCAGTCAGCGCCGGGCCATTGGGCAGTTTTGTCGTCTGGCGCCGGATGGCATTCTTCGGTGACACCTTGGCACACGGTGCCTTGCTCGGCGTTACTTTTGGCGTATTAACGGATCTGAACCCAACCCTCGCTCTGGTGCTGGGCTCCGTGGCACTGGCACTGGTGCTACTTCCTTTGCAGCTTGCCAGCCGATTATCCGCAGACACCCTGCTCGGTATTGTCTCGCATGGCACCCTGGCCATCGGCCTTGTCGCACTGAGCCTGACGGATGGCGTTCGGGTGGACTTGATGGGCTATTTATTCGGTGATCTTCTGGCCATCAATGAAGATCACGTGCTCTGGCTGATCGCCAGCACGGTACTGACGCTGACAGTGCTTATCGTATTCTGGGATTCGATTCTTGCGGTTACGGTCAGCCCTGAACTTGCGAAGATTGAAGGGCGCCCGGTTCTGCTGCTGGATCTGGTTCTCATCATGCTGCTTGCGCTTACCGTCGCTCTGGCCATGAAGGTCGTTGGTATCCTTCTGATCAGTGCTCTGCTGATTATGCCCCCGGCTGCTGCGCATGCTTTGAGTCGCGGACCAAGACGCATGGCCGCTATCGCCTCGGTTATTGGAATCGTATCCGTCGCAGTTGGAATGTGGTCCTCATTTCATTGGGACACGCCTGCGGGTCCGAGTATCGTCGTAACCGCAATGCTGTTGTTTGTTGCGAGCTTACTCGTCCCACGCCGCAACTGAAATCGAAACAGCAAGTACAGCAGCAGCTAAGGTAGCCGAAGCGCAGCCCTGAGCAAAGGCATCATACGCTCTGGGTCATGCGGCGGTTCAATGTATCCCCGATAGTTAAGCTCCCTATCCAGTAGTACCAGATTGGCGCTATGGTCCAACAGGTAAGCACTGCCTTCCCGCTCGGCTTTTGCATAGAAGGCGTTCAGTTTTGAGGCCAGCGTACGAAGACTCTGAGCGCTCCCCGTCAGAGCCGTAAAGTCCTCGTGGAAGTAGTCCATGTAGGGCGTGAGGTTCTTGGGCAGATCCCGCTCCGGATCGACACTCACAAGCACGATATTGACCTGTTGACGCTCGGCTTCAGATAGCCGACGGTACATTTTTTTCAGATCCACTAACGTCATCGGACAAATATCAGGGCAATAGGTGTAGCCGAAAAACATCAGTGTCCAGCGCCCTTTCAGTTCTGCGAGACTCACCGCATCGCCATACTCATTGATAAAGCTCAGGTCGGGGACTTCACCTCCCTGAAACACTTCAACGCCCGTGCTGTCCTGCAGTATCTCCTCGGGACTATCAGGAGCTGTTAATGCGCCTGCCGTAAACGCTGCAATCAACAGCAAACCCAGTACAATAGCGCCTGCCCACTCTTTCATACGGTTTCCATAAACCATGACATCCACACCCAGTGTAGCAGGCGGAAACTCCCACGCCTCCTTGCCTGCACCTCAGCAGCGTGTCATCTGGGGACTTGCGTGGCCTATCATGCTCAGCAATATCACTGTCCCTTTGCTGGGATTAGTCGATACCGCCATCCTGGGTCATCTTGATAGCGTGTCACCGCTGGCCGCCGTCGCGATTGGCGCACAGATATTCACTCTGCTGCTGTGGAGCTTTGGGTTTTTGCGCATGGGTACGACGGCTGTGACCGCTTATGAAGCTGGGCGCGCAGGCCTGCCACAGAGTGTCCACGTGCTGTATCAATCACTGTGGTTGGTATTGCCCATTGGCGTGGTCTGCGCCTGTATCGCATCCATTTTTACTCCACTCGTGGTGCCATTATTCGGAGCCGACACCATCGTTCATCATCTGACCCGGGAATATCTCGCCATCCGATTCTGGGGGATTCCCATCACACTGCTGCAGTACTGCTTAGTGGGCTGGTTTATTGGTCGCGGTGAAACCCGTATTCCTATGATGATGCTGATTTGCGCCAACCTGCTAAATGGGCTGTTGAACTACTACTTTGTCTGGCACCTCAATATGGGCGTTGAAGGTGTCGCACTAGGTAGCCTGTTGGCTGAGGGTGCCGCCGTCGGGATTGCAGTATGGGCGGCCAGCAAACGTGGACTGTCGTTACGGATACCCCGCCCAGATAGCGACCTTCTACGCCGGATGATTGTGATCAACCGAGACCTGTTTATACGAACGCTCACCCTGCTACTGGTATTCGCTCTGTTTGCAGCGCTTGGGGCTGCCCAAAGTACCGAGACCCTGGCTGCGAATGCAGTACTCATCAGTCTGTTGTTGCTTATTTCCAACGCGCTGGATGCATTTGCTCACGCCGCTGAAAGTCTGATTGGCCGGTATACCGGAGCAGAGGTACCGGATTATGTGCGGCGCATTATTGGGCTCACGGGGCTGAATAGCCTGATTGCCGCCCTGCTATTGTCTGTCGGCTTTATATTACTTGGGGAGACGCTGTTTCACCTGCTGACAGACAACCCCGCTGTGCTACCACGATTAAAAGAAATGCAGGTTTGGCTTTGGTTGTTGCCACTAAGCGGATTCGCCAGCTATTGGCTGGACGGCGTTATGGTTGGTGCTCAAGCCACAGCGTCAATGCGGAACGCTATGCTTGGAGCCGCAGTGCTGATTTTTCTACCGTTGGCGACGATGCCTTGGTGGTGGACTACATCGATAGACAGCAACACGCTTCTCTGGACCGCTTTTCATTGCTTTTTAGTCGCCAGGGCCGCATTTCTTTTACCGGCTTTACTGCGCATTATCGCCACTCAGTCTCAAGCAAAGTCAGGCTGAAATACGCCGTAGCATAAATTCCTGCAACGCACGCACGCGTGCGCTCTGACGCATATCTTTGTGGTACACCAGCCACATTTGTGAGGGCTCACTAACCAACTTCAGATTCACTTCGATAAGTGCTTGCTTACCACTCGCGGGTGGCTCAAGCGTCATGACACTCATCGGACCAATCCCCATGCCGGCTCGAACAGCGGCCTCGATATCATTAAAGCTGTTGCTCTGAAACGCCACCTGCTCGGGAGAGACCTGTTCGATCAATTGACGAATAGCCGGAATCTTCGTTTTATCCCCCGTCGGCATAACCCACTGGTGATGGTTTATTTCCGCCATGGTCTGGGGCAAACCAAACTGATCCGCGTACTCCTGCGATGCAAAAAACGACAAACCAACCGGTAACAATTTGCGAGCAACAAGATCAGGTTCCTCAGGCTCGGCACCGATACGAACAGCTGCGTGCACCCCACCCTCAGCAAGAGAAAGCACATCGTCAGTTGCTACGATCTGAACGCGAATCTGTGGGTACTCCCGACGAAACTCATGCAGCAGCGGAGCAAAGAATGGTGAAAAATCAGACACTGTTGAGATTCTTAACGTACCACTTGGTGTCTGTTCTGAGGTCGACAAGGTATTACACAGCCGCTGCATCTCTGCTGCCAAAGGTCGCATCCGCTCTGCCAGAATTCTGCCATTGTCGGTCAATTGATAACCCCGTTGATGGCGAATAAATAACCGCGTGCCTAATGCTTTCTCGAGTCGGCCAACAGAGCGCTGGGCCGTACTGTGAGTAATGCCCAGAGCCTCACCAGCCCGGCTAAGGCTGCCATGACTCGCCACCAGATAAGCGACGCGCAGATCGTCCCAGCGAATGTTTTTCTCCATTGTTCGGCCTCTACGAAGAAGTTCTGTGCATTTACGCACAATGATTGTTCGTTTTTATATCTTTTTTGATGATCTGATGCCAGCTATGGTGAAAGACATAGAATCAAAGACGGCTACGAGGCGCGACATGAAACTGGCCAACACAAAAGACACATACGGCTGGGTCAGCATCCTATTGCACTGGGGTGTGGCGCTAACGGTATTCGGAATGTTTGGATTAGGCCTCTACATGGTCGAACTGACCTACTACGACGCCTGGTACAAAGGTTCACTGGATCTTCACAAAGGGGCGGGGATTCTGCTTGCGATTGCGGTAGCAATCAGACTGCTATGGAAAATGCTGAACCCTACCCCCAAGGCTTTGTCACACAACAAAGCAGAACAGTTTGCCGGTCACGCTGCGCACATGGTCCTGTACCTGCTGTTGGCTGCGCTATTTACGACTGGGTATCTGATATCAACCGCAGACGGACGCAGTATTGATGTATTCGGCTGGTTTTCGGTTCCTGCAAGCCTGACCGCCGACAATCAGGAAAGTATTGCCGGTGACATACATGAATGGCTTGCCTGGGGCTTAATTGCACTGGTAGCGCTCCATGCGCTGGCAGCGGTTAAGCACCATGTAATCAATCGCGACAGCACCCTGAAGCGCATGATTCGACCAATGAAGTAAGTACGACTGATTAATCACAGCAAAATACGACTCACGAAGGAGCACAATAATGAAGAAGTTACTCATCGCAACAGCCATCTCTGGCGCGGCACTGATGACCTCAATGGCAAATGCAGCCACCTACGACATTGATAACGAAGGCGCGCACGCTTCAATCAATTTCAAAATTCAGCACCTGGGCTACAGCTGGCTGACAGGACGGTTTAACGAATTTGATGGTTCTTTCGAGTACGACAAAGCCAAGCCAGCTGACTCATCTATCAAGGTGACTATCGACACCACCAGCATCGACTCCAATCATGCTGAACGAGATAAGCACCTGAAAGGCAGCGACTTCCTTGACGTAAAAAAATACCCAACCGCGACCTTCAAAAGCACTGGCTTTAAATCCACCGGTGAAGGCAAAGGGGAAATCACGGGTGACTTCACTCTGCATGGCGTCACCAAGAGCATTACCTTTCCGGTAGAGCGCATTGGTGAAGGTGATGATCCATGGGGCGGCTACCGTGCTGGCTTTATGGGGACTACAACCCTGAAACTCAGCGACTACGGCATCGATTATAACCTTGGCCCAGCCTCTACCCACGTTGAAATTGAACTGCATGTTGAAGGTAAGCGTCAGTAATATTTTATATTCTGACCTTATATAGAAAGCCGGCGTTTATCGCCGGCTTTCTGTTTATCAGTTTAAATTCTTAGCAATCTAAGACTTAATCAATTTAAAACGACGCCGCCTGATCTCGGCTTCTTCCGCGCGTTGTTTCACCTGACGCTCAAGCTTCATTCTTTGTTTATCCGCTTCCGTTGGCCAGCTATCCCCTTCCGCCAACGTATACTCGATCGCCTGCCAGAGGTGAGTAAAATCCAATAGCAAGGGATTCTGAATAATGGGGTACCTATGCTCACTGTCGCAGACCTTAAGCCAGCCATGAACATGATGCTTCACTTCAAGAACCGCTTTGCTTTGAAGAGAGTGCTGAGCGAGGGCAATGAACGCAGACTGCAGCCTGGGGCGGATACTGTCCCGGCTCGCCATAAAGCTCTGAGCCCTATCGGAATTCTTTAGCCGGAGACTGATCAGCATGCGATTGAAAGACCTAGGCGTAACGCTTTGGATCGTATTCTAAAATGGTAAGCCCATCTTTATCGACATCTGCTGGCCACTTTAAAGGCGCGCACGTCTCAGATACTTTGGCATCGGGGTTGTTCTTTCTGATCTCATCCCAGTCGGCCTGAGCTTCTGGAGACAGAGTTACACGGATACTTCCTACAATGTTATCAACCAGCTCTTTGAATGGAGCTGGGTCGACCTGTTGATCTACTTCTTCTCGGGTACCGGAAGCGCTTTGATGAATACTCAGAGCGAAACGTGCAATGTGAGAGCCAGAAACTGGAACAAAAACATGGCAAACAGGGTTTGCTCCACTATAGGTTTTTTCAGTATCAAACTGCATCGATGGCACATCAAGATGTTCAAGAGTCGAACAGTTCAAAGGGCCGATATATTGCATTTGCCCTGTTTTTTCACGATATACCCTATGTCCATAGGTAGCAGTCAAAAAAGCAAGCGCCGCAGTCTCCAGCGCTCTAGGGTGCATGAAATTAACCTGTGGATTAGGCTCGACTAGCTGTATGACGTCGATGTAGCACGACACGCTCCCCATGTGACCCGTAAACCAAGGTCCGCAAAAACTCCAGCTCCGAAAAAATAACTCTGTGTGCTGCCAGCTTTGACTAGGTTGTTCATTCGAGTTGAGCACTCTGGCAGTTTTTAAAGAATATGACTTTCTTATTCGTCTCTGTGGCGTTTTCCCATGAGGTGAGGGATCATGCCGCGGCGCTTTAAATACTATCTTTGTACCGGCAAGTAGAACCGACTGTGTAGTCGAATAGTTAAAATCCGGTCCACTTGGACTACAACTTTCTGGTCGATCTCGCAGTTTTAATTTCGAGAATTTAATGAAATTTCGCATTAAAACTTGCCTTTCAATTTATCGTGATGCTTTGGTAATAAATTACTAACTAGACCGTTGCCTACGCTAGCGACAGTTCCCGCACCTTTTCCTGCCGCAACTACCCCACCAATGACGGTAAAAAAGGTGGCAAGTGCAGCCGGAGCGGTCAAGCTGACTCCCGCCACGCCAGCGACCCCAGCCGCAATAGTTGCGCCAGTCATAATGATACCTTGCAAACTTTTACCATAAGCAAAAGCATCAACGCCCGCCTGCAATGCAGTCAGACGATCATTTTCACTCTTCCAACGATTCCAGTTCATCTCGAGGTGCTCACGATTCCCCACAATATTGATAGGACGTGTCTTGATGAACTTGCGGTCCAGCAGGACTCCAAGGCTGTGCGCTGCTTTAACTGCGGTATTTGGAGAGGTAGTCGGATTAAACATAAACACCACATGACCAGGTAGCTGAACCCCCTGAGAAGCCAGAATAGTCATAGCCTGTGTTAGCACACCAGAGCCGCCATCTTCAGAAACCCAAGTAACACCTTCAACCTTCTTAGCATCGTACATAGTACGTGCCAGTAGCAGGGCAGATTCATGTAATTCTGTATATTGATTAACCCGAATCGCATTTCGATAATTTTTCAAGCCACCAATACACTTCTCACCCGGGGTGAAATGAAGATCAAAGCCTTTAGTATTAACCCTTAGACCACCTACATGTGGAGCCTCCCCAATCCTGGGAGCGGCAACATCTGCTGCCGACATAGGACTGTCGTAGCCGCTGTCAGAAATTGCAACTAATCGATCTTCTTTATGCTCAATCAGCCCATTTTCTCTGAATTCAGCCTGCCAAATATCGTTTACTTTTGATGCTTTGTATAACCCCGGCTTCTTCCCTGATTCAATAAGCTCCCCATAGTTAATATCAGCCTCAAAATGAAGGATCTTGAAGCCATCAGCATCAAGCTTTTCACAGGTCACCTTACAGCCCGGCAGGATCATCACGAACTCTTCC
>PDUK01000108.1 GCA_006212115.1 Thalassolituus sp.
TGCGGGAATAGCTCAGTTGGTAGAGCACAACCTTGCCAAGGTTGGGGTCGGGAGTTCGAGCCTCCTTTCCCGCTCCAAATTCAAAAAAGCCGGTACAGAGATGTACCGGCTTTTTTATTGCTCTGAGTTTATGTATGCAGACTTAACTCCCGACCAAGGTCGTGAGCTGGAACGCCAGTCCGATCGGCCTCCTTATCCAGCACCAAATTCAAAAAAGCCGGTTCAGAAATGAGCCGGCTTTTTTATTGCCCGAGAAAGCACGCCTCACATGCCTATTCTGGGACGCGCGGTGAATACATCCTTGTAGGCTCGGGTGCCGCGTCCTTGCGGCACACGGTCCCCGAGCAGGCATCTGAGGTATGCCGAGGGCGGTGTATCACTAGCTTCATGAGCGTCGAAATTAATGGAGGCTACGGCCCGCCGAGCGGTAGTCGTATTCTTTGCCTTCAGCTTCGGCTTCAGCAGCCAATTCATCGAGGTGTTGAAAGCGATTAATCTCATCGTCACTCAGGAAGTGCATACATTCACCACCAAAGAACCAGAGCAGGGCGCGGTCGATTACAGGCATCAGCTGCGGCTGATGGGTGGCAATCTTGCTCAGCAAGTCTTGTCCTGCTTCGTATGCTGAATCCCTGTGTTCTGTCAGCTGATCAATAACGTCTCTGAATTGTTGTAGAATATCTGCATCAATAACCCCTGACTCTGCTTTAGCGGCTTTTTCCAGGCGCGCTGATGTTTCGTTCAGCAGTTCAAGATGATAGGTCAGTCGGTTGCTCATGGTATTTCTCAAAAGGTGTTCATTTTATGGTTGCAGCCCTGGCGGTTGAAAACCTTTCCAAGGTGTATGGCAATGGATTTGAGGCCCTGAAGGGTATCACGCTTGAAGTCCAGAAAGGGGATTTCTTTGCGCTTCTCGGCCCTAATGGGGCGGGGAAGTCGACGACACTCGGTATCATCTCTGGTCTGGTGCAAAAGACAGCAGGCAATGCCTACGTGATGGGGCACGACGTCAATGGTGATGCGTTTGATGCTCGCAGATCCTTGGGTGTGGTCCCTCAGGAGTTCAACTTTAATCAGTTTGAGAAGGTATACGATATCGTTGTCACTCAGGCCGGGTATTTTGGTCTGCGCCCGGCGGAAGCCAAGGCGAATGCTGAGGAATTGCTGAAGGCTCTGGATCTTTGGGATAAGCGCGACACGCCGTCACGGATGTTGTCTGGGGGGATGAAGCGTCGCCTGATGATCGCCCGAGCGCTGGTTCATAAGCCCGACGTTCTGATTCTTGATGAGCCTACCGCGGGTGTCGACATCGAGTTGCGTCGTTCTATGTGGGAATTTATGGAGGAGCTGAACCGCAAGGGAACTACCATCATTCTGACTACTCACTATCTGGAAGAAGCCGAGCAGCTTTGCCGGAATATCGCGATCATTAATAAAGGTGAGATTGTTCAGTGCACGAGTAAACGTGAGTTGCTCAGTCAGTTAACCACAGAGACCTTTGTGTTCGATCTTTGTGAGCCGGTGCCGGAGGGCTTTGCTCTTGAGGAATTTGAGTGCGCGATTCCAGCGGAAGACACGCTCGAAGTAACGGTCGAGAAAGGCCAGAGCATTAATCGCATATTCAGTCTGTTGACTGAGAAAAATCTCGAAGTACGAAGCATGCGTACAAAATCCAACCGCCTCGAGGAGCTGTTTGTGAATCTGGTTCGGGAGAGTAACTCATGAGTCCGATGCGTGTTCAGTGGGTCGCTTTTCAGACCATAGTAACGAAAGAAATTCGTCGGTTTATGCGCATCTGGCAGCAGACTCTGCTTCCGCCAGCGATCACCATGACGTTGTACTTTATTATTTTTGGCAACCTGATTGGTAGCCGGATTGGTGAGATGGGCGGCGTTGATTATATGTCGTACATCGTACCGGGCCTGATCATGATGAGTGTCATCACGAATGCGTACGGCAATGTGTCTTCGTCTTTTTTCAGCAATAAGTTCCAACGCAGTGTTGAAGAAATGATGGTGGCGCCGGTTTATCCCATCACTATTTTGCTTGGGTTTGTTGCCGGGGGCGTAGCTCGCGGTGTGGCAGTCGGTGTTATCGTTACGCTGCTGTCGCTCTATTTTACCGACCTGAACGTGCATCATGCGGGTGTCATGGTGGGTGTGATTTTACTGTCTGCCATTTTGTTTTCGCTGGGCGGATTTATTAATGCGGTTTTTGCGACCAAATTCGATGATATTTCAATCATCCCAACCTTTGTGATTACCCCGCTGACTTATCTCGGTGGTGTCTTTTACTCTATCAGCTTGCTACCGGATTTCTGGCAGGACGTTTCCATGTTGAACCCTATTTTGTACATGGTGAACACCTTCCGTTACGGTGTTTTGGGTGTCACGGACATTAACGTGTTCTTCGCATTCTCTATGTTGGTTTTCTTTATTTTCATTTTGGGCGCATACAGTATCTGGTTGTTGCGTCGCGGTACTGGAATGAGGCAGTAATAATGGGCTCGGTTCATAGCGAAACAAATCCTTTGGGCAAAACGTCCGACTATCCTGATCAATACGATGCGGGTCTGCTTTTTCCGATTGATCGCAACGAAAGTTGGAAAGCGATGGGTGATGATCGATCATCCATTCAGTTTCATGGTGTCGATATCTGGAACGGCTACGAAGTGTCCTGGCTGAATGGCAAAGGTAAGCCGATTGTCTGTGTTGCGGAGTTCAGAGTGCCCGCCAGTAGCCCTTTTTTAGTCGAATCTAAGTCCTTTAAGTTGTACTTAAATTCCTTTAATCAGGCGACGTTCGATGATGCATCCAGTGTGAAAGCGGTGATGGAAAAGGATCTGTCTGCAGCTGCAGGTGGGCCTGTCACTGTTGAGTTTCACGGTATGGATTACAGCTATCCTGAGGCACCTCAAGCAGTGTGCATTGACGATCTGGATATTGATATCGCGACTTATACGCCTTCCCCTGATTTGCTGTCAGTGAAGGAAGGAGCACCATTTGACGGTTGGCTTTGTAGTCATTTGTTGAAGTCGAATTGCCCGGTGACAGGTCAGCCTGATTGGGGATCACTGTACGTGCATTACAGCGGCGACGAGATAGATCAGGCCGGTTTATTGGCCTATGTCGTGTCTCTGCGCCAACATCAGGACTTTCATGAGCAGTGTGTAGAGCGCACGTTTCGGGATATTCTCGAGCGTTGTCAGCCAAAGACTCTGACTGTTTACGCTCGCTATGTGCGCCGGGGTGGCTTGGATATCAATCCATTCCGGACGACAGAGGAAACTTTCGAAGCGTTGAATTTTCGTCTGCAGCGTCAGTAAGGGCGCTGTTGTCTGAATCGTCGCTGATGCGTAGGCGGCGAGCTGCTTTCTCGAGCGTTTCGGCAACCCTGAGGCGCTCGGTGTCGGTCATCTGATCGCGATCAAGACGAAGGCTGAAGCCTTCACCTTCCTGTATGACTTTCTGCTCGTCGATGTTTTCTTGATTGCGGTAATCGCGCACTTCAAATGTTGGAATTGGGTCGCGGAAGCCTTTAACAATTGCCTTGCCGCGACTACGGCAGTCGATCTTGTCGCGGATAAGCGTGTAGGTGTCTTGTGATACCAGAATCTCTCCCGGTGTCGCTTCGGTTTCCAGGCGGGAAGCGAGGTTCACTTCTTTACCGATAATAGTGTAGTCCATGCGGCTTTCTGTACCGAAGTTACCCACGGTGCAGTATCCGGTGCTGATGCCCATACGGATCTGGAGCGGGGCGGAGATGCCTTGATCTGCCCAGCGCTGTCGTAACACTTCCATATGGTTGCGCATTTCAATGGCCATAGACACACAAGCCAAAGCGTCACGCTTTGTGCCTTTGGTCTTGGGATCACCAAAGAAAATCATGATGCCGTCGCCGATGAATTTGTCGATCGTGCCGCCGTACTTGAGCGCGATGTGGGACATATCGGTCAGGTAGGTGTTGAGCAAATCAGTGAAGGATTCTGCTTCCATCTGTTCTGACAGAGCGGAGAATCCAACGATATCGGAGAAAAATACGACCAGCTTCTTACGTTGCGTTTCCAGGCGAACCTGTCTGCGCCCAGAGAAAATGGACTCCCAGATCTGTGGAGCAACGTACTTTGATACCTGATGAGACAGAGCCTGAAAGCGCTCGACCTGGCCCTGGAACTTCATTTTCAGGCGCATCAGGTCACGTGCTTGTCGATAACTGTTGTGTGCGGTCAGTGCCAGGTGAAACCCAACACCGGCGGCTGTGGCGACAAACACTTCATAGGGAACTGGCGCTGGAGGAATGTAGCCCGTGAGTAGGTAGGCGGCACCGGCACCGGAAATCAGCGAGATAATACAGAAGGCCCATGCCGTGATACTGCCGACGACGATGAAGCTTGTGTTGATCATGATGATGAACAACACAACAATTTCTATCGGGAAGTTAATCAGTCCAAGGAATATGCCACAGAACAATGCATCGCCATGAATCAGGAACTGACGGGTGGTGTATGCCTTACGACGTCGGAACGGACCGCTGGCGAAATACACAAGGTGTGGGTAGAGCAGGGCGAAAAGAGCAATGCTGTCGCTACTCTCCGGGAAGTACCCGTAATGTATTCCGGTATACACAGACAGCGCAGCAACCGCATAGCCAAATATGCGCGCAACGTAGTCTTGTTTTGGCAGAGTCGTCTCATGAAACTGCGTCTGAGCTTGCGAACTCGACATGTAACTTCACCGAATGTTTATTATTATGTGGCGGAGCGGGGCGGAACTAATACAAACGCCTTAGTCATAGTTATATCCAGATTCTGGCGACTCGGCAATACCCTGAACCATTTGTCACACGGCCGTTAAGCGTCTAGTGTGGCCTGAGATGATACATTGGAGATCTGATGGACGCAATCGAAGCACTCACTGAACGAGTGTCAATCGCTCAACTAACGGGCCCTGATATCACCGCAAGTCAGAAAGAGATACTGTTTAAGGCTGCATTGCGCGCGCCAGACCATGCATTTATGCGCCCTAGTCGGTACATCACCCTCGAGGGAGACGCGAGAGCCCGGTTAAGCGAGATCTTTTACAGTCAGCAGGCAGGGCGTGAGGTCTTGTCGCCCGAAAAAGCGAAGAAAGTAAAAACCATGCTGTTACGCGCGCCTCTGGTCATCGTGGCAGTGACACACCTTGAAGAGCACCCGAAGGTTCCCAGAGATGAACAGATCCTCTCGACCGGAGCAGGCGTACAGAACATGTTAAACGCCGCCTTCGCCATGGGCTTAGGAGCGATTTGGAGAACAGGGGCGATGGTGGATTGCCATGCAGTCAGGAAGGCCCTTGGCTTGGGTAAGTACGATGTTATTACCGCTTTCCTCTATGTAGGTCACCCGAATAAGTCACCGAAGCCACTGCCAGACATGCCGCTGTCTGACTATGTTACTGAGTGGACTGGGGAAACCAGTTAAAAAACAAGGGACTAGCCACACAGAGGTTGACCTCTACAGCGGCCATGCGTATAGTTCGCGGCGCTGGTGAGGAGCCTGAAAGGTTGACTCACCGAGAATGTCGGAGTTTACGACGACGGTAACGAGCACGCATAAGTGCGACTTACAGCCAACTGAATGAATGTTGTCGGTTGGAATACGTGAACAAAAGGTG
>PDUK01000109.1 GCA_006212115.1 Thalassolituus sp.
CTGTGATTGGCTATTACACGGCGAAATCCTGGCGGGTACCGAAACCCATTTGCGACGTCATTGCAGAACACCACAATGCCACTCACTACTTCCGGCCGGAAAATACGAGCGACGATGAGCGTAAAACACTGCTGGGCATTCTCAAACTGGCGGAACATATCTGCGGTAATTATCGGATTTTAGGCAAACAGGAAGAGGATCTGGAGTGGCAGGCGGCGGGGCAAGAAATCCTCGCCTACCTGGGCTTGGGAGAGTACGACGTCGAACAACTTATCCTGACTTATCAGGAGTCCGGCGTCGCGGTACAGAACTACTGAGGCTCTCAGTTCAGTCCCATCGCCTGCATAACCACATGCTGCTTCACCGGCAGAGCTTTGTCGAACAGACGCATCCCCTCATTCCGCAGCAATCGGATCAAAGGTTGGTCGGCTGCGAAAAGACGTTTGAATGCCTCCATCGCCGCCATGGTGGCCAGATTATCTGCCTGACGTCGACGTTGATATCGCCCCAGCACCGCATCGCTGCCCGGAGACAGGCCTTTACTCACGCCTCTCAGGATCTCTTCCGCCAGAACTTCGGCATCTTTGAATCCAAGGTTCACACCCTGTCCCGCAAGTGGGTGAATGGTATGAGCGGCATCCCCAGCGACCACCACACCGGCCTCGTAGTAACGTTTGGCATGACGCTGACGCAGTGGAAAATGCTGTCGTGACGACACCTCAGTAACCTGCCCCAAGCGCCCCTCAAACGCACTGGTCAGCGCCTGTTTAAATGCCTCGTCGTCCATGGCCAACAAGGCATCTGCTTCCTCAGGGACGGTCGACCAGACGATGGACGCCAGATGATCGTCCGAATGAACCGGCAAAAAGGCCAGCGGCCCCTCGGGGCGAAAACGTTGCCACGCAGTATCTGCAACACTGTGCTCAGTGCGAACGGTCGCTACGATCGCGCGGTGCTCGTAGTCCCACTCACGCGTAGTGATACCGCTCATCTGACGCACGTTAGATAAGGCGCCGTCTGCGCCCACCAGCAAGCGGGTCTGAAGCTGCTCCCCCGTACTCAGTGTCACCGGGACGTATCCCTGCTCGTCCGGGTTATCAAAACTCTGAACTGCTGCCCGCACAATGTCGATGTTGTCGGCCTGCGCAGTCACCTGCTGCAACGCCCACAGCGTCTGGTTATTCTCAACAATATGCCCCAGTGCCGGGACATGTAAATCTGCGGCATTGAAGGTCACCGAACCGGTTCCCTCAGCATCCCAGACATGCATGGAGGTATAGCCCTTGCGAACTGTTTCAGGTAGCTGTTGCCACGCCCCCAAATGACTCAGAAACGCCTGAGTTTTTGCCGTTAACGCACTGACTCGCAGGTCATATTCATCGACCTTCTCAGGCATCGCTGGCGCAACCACCTCGGCGGGATCAATCAGCGCAACTTTCAGACTAGACACGCTTGTCTTGCCGCCAACCAGCGCGGCCGCAATCGCCTGCCCCACCAGCCCTGCACCTACTATCGCGATATCGTAAGACTTCATTGCTACCTCGTTATCCCAATTTCGCCGCAGTATGACCCAGTCCCATCGCGTGTCGCGCGAAAAGACGACGTACAGTCGGCGCAGCCGCCATACCCGCCAGCCCCAGGTCTCGAATTACAGCCACCGCCGTCAGATCGCTACAGAACATACTCGGCAGAACATCACTCGCGACCACCGTATTACGCTGATCGTTCGCCTGCTGCGCGGCATAGCGCTGCAGCATTGCAAGATCACCCACCGGCTGCTGTTTACGGGCCGCCGCATTAATGTGTTCTGCCAGCGCAGCTGCATCTCGGAAGGCGAGGTTAAAGCCCTGGCCTGCAACAGGGTGAATACTGTGAGCGGTATTTCCCAGCAATACCAGGGATCGACGTACCTGCTCGGAGGCTTTGACCAGAGCGAGTGGATACGTCTGACGCTCGCCCACTTCAAGAATGCGCCCTACCCGGTAACCGATACGTGGCTGTAGGCGAGCGATCAGGTCAGCATCAGACAGTGCCATAATGTCACCAAGCGTGTCGTTGTTGATGGTCCAGGCGACAGCAAAATCGTGCGTACCCAAGGGTAGAAAAGCAATCGGACCGTCACTGCTGAAGCGCTCGTAAGCGCAATGACCATGGGGCTGATCGCAGCGAACCTGCGTCACCAGTGCATGCGCGTTGTACTCCTTACGCTCGTGCACTATCCCAAGTTGCTTTGGCAGAGGCGAGCGGCCGCCGTCGGCAATAATTAGCAAACCGGTCTCTAACGACGCACCGCTGTCCAGTTCCAGACGAGCGCCGGTCGGTGTCATGGTGACTTTCTCAGCAGAGCACGGCGCCAGCATACGCAGTCCGCTCAGGCCTTCCATGCCGCTCAACAATACTTGCCCGAGACGGCGATTTTCTACGATGTAGCCCAGCGCCTCGACATCCTGTTCGGTCGCGGTCAGTTGCGTTTGTCCGGGGTTGCCTTCGTCGCTGACATGAATACGATCGATCGCGCAGACGTGTGGTGCAATGTCCGACCAGATACCCATGGCTTCGAGCATCTGACGCGTTCCCCAGGACAGTGCCGTGGCACGCCCATCGAAAGAAGGCGGAAGTTCCGTGTCGGCTCCGGTACCTGCCCCGGTATCCGCTTCACTCATGGACTTCAGCGGCTGGCGATCGATCAGGGTGATCGTCAGACCGGCCTCTAATGCAGGTTTCAGCATGTGCACCATGCTGGCGCCCGCCATGCCGGCACCAATAATCGTAATGTCTGTCGTTAAGGTCTCGGTCTTAGTCTCTGTCGTCATCGCTGGGATTTCACCTCAAGCACTCATTAACGCTTCGATATCTGCAATTTCTTTCACGACGTCTTTCGTCAGGATGTCACAGCCCTCTTCGGTCACGACCACGTCGTCTTCGATACGGATACCGATACCGCGCCATTTTTCATCGACACTGTCATCATCCGGCGCCACATACAGGCCCGGCTCAATCGTCAGCACCATACCCGGCTGCAGGGTTCGCCACTCGCCATCGACGCGGTATTCACCGACGTCGTGAACATCCATGCCAAGCCAGTGCCCAGTCTTGTGCATGTAGAACTGACGATACGCCTGACTTTCGATCAGCTCATCAACGGCTCCCTCCAGCAGACCCAGTTCAACGAGGCCCTCAACCAGAACCTGAACGGCAGCTTCATGTGGCTGATTCCAGTGATTACCCGGCTTGGTTGCCTCAATCGCCGCATATTGTGCATCCAGAACTAATTGATACAGAGCTCGTTGTGGCTCACTGAAACGGCCGTTAGATGGAAAAGTACGAGTGATGTCGGACGCGTAATAATCCAGTTCGCAACCGGCATCGATCAGGATCAGGTCGCCATCATCGATCACGTCATCGTTGCGCGTATAGTGCAGAATGCAGGCGTTATCACCGGCCCCCACAATGGATGGGTAAGCTGGCCAACGACTTCCGGCAGCCATAAAAATCTGCATCAGTTCGGCTTCTAGCTGATACTCACGCATTCCCGGTCTGACTGTCTGCATAGCACGTGTGTGTGCTTCCGCACTGATCTCCGCAGCATGGCGCATAACCTCGACTTCGGCGGGAGACTTCACCAGACGCAGCTCGTGCAGCAAATGGTCCAGCGCGCTGAACTCGTGTGGCGGCGTCGCCCCACTTCGCACCTGAGCCTTAATGTGATTTACCCACTGCATCAGTTTCTGATCAAACTCGGGGCTGGTGCCCAGATTGGCATAGATACGATCCTTGCCTTCAATCAGGCCCGGCAGGATGTCGTCGATGTCGGTGATCGGAAAGGCATCGTCGCAGCCCAGAATATCAGGTGCGGCTTCGGGACCAACGCGACGGCCAGTCCAGATTTCCTGCTCTTTAATTTTCTCCTGACAGAACAGCACGTACTCACCGTGCTCGCGGCCCGGAATAAGAACCAGCACTGAATGTTCTTCATCGAATCCGCTCAGGTAATAAAAGTCGCTGTCCTGACGGAAAGGATGCTCAACATCGCGGTTGCGCACTGTGACCGGCGCAGAGGCCAGAATCGCAATGCTGTTCGGGCTCATTTTTTCCATCAACGCTTTGCGGCGTTTTGCGTACTCAGCGGAGTCCAGCTTAATCATGGTGATCCCTCTCAACAATGTGATTTCAATGCAGGGTTTTCTGCTCGGTTGTACCGGCCTGTGGTGCAGGTTTGTTGTAGGCGTAGAACACTGTCAATGCAGCCACCCGAGCATGTTCAGCTAACTCATTTAACAATTGTACATTTTCCGGATCGTTCACGTCCTCAACCTGAGCCTGCGAAAAGGCGTCCAGATCCTGCAATACTTCCATGACGTCTTTGTCCGGACGCGCAGCAATCTTTCCGGAGGCACCCAGGCCATCGAGGAAACCTTTGCTCCACTGTGCCAGGCATTCAACCTGTTCATCGACATCGGCTTCTTCATCGTCTGGAAGCAACACCTGATAAGCCATATCCTCGGCGCTGAGGGTGTCTACGACATCGGCATAAAAACCGACCAGAAGTGGTCGCAGTCCGTCTGTCATGGCTTCGATCTCGAGATAATCCGTGGCTTCCTGTAACCATTTCTCCGTAGTCAGTCGACCGCCCGCTGCCAGATAACCCGTCAGCCAGCCATGCAATGCTGATGGCGACTGGAAACACTTATCGTCTTCCCACTGGTCCGCGAGTTCGGGATAATTCAAAGCCATAAGAACCTCAGTAAACGTTTATGGTCAGATTGTACCACTTGGGACTCTCCCAGTACGACGATGCACCGCAAATACGAGGCTGCACGTTGACCATCTGCCCGGCTGGCTCTTATAGTACTCCGTGAGTGGCAGCCCTGTGCCCCAACAATAAATAAGGTGACGGACCGCAATGCAAGAGGCCGATATTCAAGCACTGTTAGAGAAGGTCGAGAAGCTACTCGACGTTCACGAGGATCTGCGCGAGCAGAATAAGGCCATGAGAAACGCAGAAGCGGCCTGGCAGGCCGAGCGTGGAAAGCTGATCCAGCAAAACGAAATTGCGCGTCGCAAAGTCGCCGAAATGATTACCCGCCTGCAGACTCTGGAGCGTAACAGTGGCTAAAACTCCAAACACCGTGTCGTTAACCATCATGGAACGCGAGTACCGCATCAACTGCCCTGAAGGTGCCGAAAGCGAACTACGTGAAGCAGCCAGCTACCTTGATGACAAAATGCAGGAAATTCGCGAGGCCAGCTCCAAAGCAGGTAAAGTCCTTGGTGCCGACCGGATTGCGGTCATCGCTGCATTAAACATCACCCATCAACTGCGCGAAGCACAGTCAGGGCAGGTCCAAACCGATGTTGATATCGGCCGCCTGAACAAGCGCCTTGATGCACTCCTGGAAGAAGACTCACAGCTCGAGCTGTGACCGGGAATTTCACATTTCCCGGTACCACTTCACAAATTCAACAGGGGTTTTCCGTGACATCGCCCCCTCGGTCTTTGCTATACTTCAGTTGCTCCCTGGAGTGCCTGGTCGGTAAAGACCTCGAGCCGATGCTTATTACCCAGGAGGGTTTCTCTCGTTGTTGTGAGCATGTCCGGCATGAC
>PDUK01000110.1 GCA_006212115.1 Thalassolituus sp.
ACTTCCTGCTGCCAGAAAAAGACGTACTGCCAATGCACTGCTCTGCCAACGTTGGCGAAGACGGCGACACCTGCCTGTTCTTCGGTCTGTCTGGTACCGGTAAAACCACTCTGTCTGCTGACCCTGCCCGTTACCTGATTGGTGACGACGAGCACGGTTGGGGCAAAGGCACTGTCTTCAACATCGAAGGCGGCTGCTACGCAAAAACCATCGATCTGTCTCAGAAGAATGAACCTATCATCTGGGACGCGATCAAGTTCGGTGCCATCGTTGAGAACGTCACCATCGACGAGAACACTCGCACTGCCGACTACAGCAACACTGAGCTGACTGAAAACGGCCGTTGTGCGTACCCGCTGACTCACGTTGAGAAGCGCGTAGAAGAGAACATGGCAGGCGAGCCAAAAGCGGTTATTTTCCTGACTTGTGACATGACCGGCGTACTGCCTCCAGTATCTGTCCTGAGCAAAGAGCAAGCGGCTTACCACTTCCTGTCTGGCTACACCGCTCTGGTTGGTTCTACTGAAATGGGTGGCTCTAAAGGTCTTAAGTCGACCTTCTCTACTTGCTTCGGCGCGCCTTTCTTCCCACGTCCAGCAGGCGTTTACGCTGAACTGCTGATGAAGCGTGTGACTGACTTCGGTTCTCAGGTATACCTGGTTAACACAGGTTGGACTGGCGGTCCTAACGGTGGTGGCGGTGAGCGTTTCAGCATCCCGACGACCCGTGCTGTGATTGCTGCGATTCAGTCTGGCGCACTGCGTGACGCTGACACTGAAGAACTGCCAATCTTCGGCCTGCAGGTTCCTAAGTCTCTGGAAGGTGTTGATGCGACTCTGCTGAACCCAACCAAAGCTTGGTCAAACGTTTCCGATTGGGAAGGTGCGGCTAAGAACCTCGCAGCTCAGTTCGTTGAAAACTTTAAGAAGTACGACGTATCTGACGCCATCGTAAATGCAGGTCCTCAGCTGTAAGCTGATACTGTTTTACGAATATAAGAAAGGGCGCTTCGGCGCCCTTTTTTGTTCCTGCTGATTATTGGAGGTATTCCGGTATCAACCAGCGTGCGCCAACTCAAACTCAAATCGCGTTCCCTGATTCACCCGGCTAACCACCTGAATATCCGTCTCGTGAATCGCCAGAATACGCTTCACGATCGCCAGCCCGAGTCCCGTACCAATCTGGCTTGAGTGCTCTGTCTCTTTGGATTGATAAAAGCGATCAAAGATATGCGGCAGTTCATGGCTGTCGATGCCCACCCCGGTATCGGCAACCGCGATACGACTACCGTGCTCTAGCACTTCAACACTTAGCATCACGCGCCCGCCACGAGGCGTATGCCGGATCGCATTGGCGACCAGGTTATCAAGTACGCGTTGCATTAAACGAATATCTGCGCGCACCCAGGCATCGCCTTCTGGCGGCATGGTCAGTGCCAATGTCACGCCACGCCGTTCTGCCAGTTGCATCAGATCCTGACGGCAGTCCTGTAAAAGCTCACAAATAGAAAAAGACTCTGTCTCGAGCGCCTGCCCGTCCGTTTCCAGCGACGCCAGTTCGAACAAATCATTCACAAGCCGCCCCAATCGAACACTCTGTTTATGCGCTGATTGCAGGAGTTGATGCTGCTCAGACGGGCTCAGTGCATCCGATTTGAGCACGGCCAATTCCAGCGCGCCTTGCAAAGCCGCCAGAGGGGTTCGTAAATCATGAGAGACGTTAGCGATCAGCTCACGTCGTGTGCGGTCGAGCTGTTCAATAGACTCAAGCTGCGTGGCGATGGTGTCTTGCAGAGTGGCAAAGCAGTGCTGCAACTGGGTCACTTCATTGTGAGAATCCCCGCTCACCGGCGACAAACTTCGATCGCCCACCTGATACTCAGTCATCGCCTGCCGCAATTGCCGCAGTGGACGTGTCACGGTGAGAGTCAGCCATCCGCCCACCAGTACGGTACTGAGTACGGCGATCATCGCCAGCGACGTAAAAAGGTTCTGGTAATAGGTATTCTTCTCGGCCGCTGCTTTCATCTGGTGGTACACCTCACCACCGACAACAACGTAGACATAGCCGTGAAGCACCCCATCAATCATGACGGAAGCCACTGAGAAGGCAGTCAGTTCATCCGGGCGACGAGGATCATCCCCCATAATTGGAAAGCCATCACCGGCCAGAAAGCGCGCAATGCTGGCCGTATTCACTTCGCTCAGTACCACCGACTCAGTAGGCAGCCGATGTGCAAGTACCGCACCCTCAGGGTCGAGTACATAAATTTCCAGAGCAGGGTTAATGATCATGGCGCGCGCGGCGAGCTCACTGAGGCGGTCTTCATTGACGCCCTGCTCATCAATCACTGGGGCCTGCTCCGCGATGTACATGGCGGTCGAGCGGTTAATCCCTTGCAGCGCTGCCAGCTCACCTTGTTGTGCCGTGATCTGAGCCAGCCAGATCAGGCTACCTCCCAGCCCGACGATTAATACAAGAAAAATCAGAGCCATCCGCGCTGACAGTGATGTCAGTCGAACGCTGCTCACGGAATACTCAGCCGCCATTAAATTTATATCCTACGCCCCACACTGTGACGATGATGGACGGGCTTGAAGGGTGATCCTCCAGCTTGGCCCGCAAACGATTAATATGAGAGTTCACGGTATGTTCGTAACCACTATGGCCGTATCCCCATACCCGCTCGAGTAATTCCGTCCGGGTAAATACCGTGCCCGGATGGGACATAAACAGCGCCAACAGATCGAACTCGGTCGACGTGAGTGTTAATGCTTGCCCGCCACGCCAGCATTCGTGTGTTCTCAGATCCAGCTGCATATTGGCAACAGACAAACGGCTCACCTCAGGGGCAGGTGCCGCAGACTTTGCGGCACGGCGCAGCAACGCCTTGATGCGCGCGCCTAATTCCAGCATAGAAAAAGGCTTTACCATGTAGTCATCGGCGCCCATCTCCAGCCCCAATACGCGGTCCAGTTCACCAGAGCGACTGGTCAACATAAGCACCGGGGTATCGTTACTGTGGGCACGTAAATCCCGACAGATCTCAAGCCCATCTTTATTGGGTAAGCGCACGTCCAGAACAATTAGTGACCACGTTTCCTCATTGGCTCGCTGAAATCCTCTCAGACCGTCAGCCTCAACCACCAAGTCATAATCGGCATTTAAATGCCCGAAAATAACCTCAGCAATCGCAGAGTCGTCCTCAATCAACAGAATACGAGCGCGCGGTACAGCGCTGGTTAATGCGGAATCCGTTTTAGATCCTGGCGCTCGCACAGAGAGTGGGCCCAGGGGTGGCGTATGCGGCGAATTCAGTGCGTGGCTCATCGTCTTCTCCTACAAATAGTCTCCGAAGCGACTCCCGCTCCGGTGACTTATTTGTCGCACTATCGCTGCGTTTTATTACGCACTCCTGTTCGATTAATCCGTATCGCCGATCAACATCACTCAATACGGGTAATGACGATGCCTGCAACCGGATTATCGAAGCGGTGCTCTTCACCCAGTACGGACTCCGCTCGGCCACCCAAGACACCAATCACACCCGGGTGCACCAGAATCCGATCACTGTCATCGCGCTCGGCATTGAACCCTTCGCCACCCGCGGCGGGCCCAGGAATGGTCGCGGCAAGTTCATTGTTGGATTCGGTACCAGCATCGTATGCCACCATGGATTGATGAACTGAGCCTCCCAGCTCGATGGCATCCAGAGCCACACCTCGAACGGCCGTTAGAGCATCATTGGTGTTCACCAACATGGTGACCGCCGACAGGCTCGCCTGATCCAGATCAGACTCCGGTACTGAGATTTCAAACGTGGCTGTCATACCCGGCATCACAACGCCCGTGCCAGAGATGCTCTCCATCACTTGTGCGTTGCCCTCTAGTTCAGCTAGCAACGCACTGTTGTCGCCGCTCTCTGCAATCTGCTCCAACGCAACACTGGCGGGCTCGGCGAGCTCGAACAGAGACCAGTCGGGTGAGGCAACCGCAAGTGTCATCGGCGAGAGCGGCTGGGCCGCCGTCAAGTTGGTAACCGCTACCTCGAAGGTCGCCATTTCTGGATCACTGTCTTTGCCACCACAAGCCGTAAGAACCGCAGCGGCGCACAGAATTAAAGATGTCTGTTGAATGGTCATCGGGCTCTCCTTATTTCACCGTTACTACAACCTTCGCCACTGGGTTGAGCCAGCGATGAGAGAGGTCGATGTCACTTTGTCCGCCCTCGGTGTCGGCGTCTCCAGTCACACCGCGGTGAATGTGCACATAGCCTTCAACACTGGCGTCGATGCCCGTCCCGTTTGTCCCGGTCGTGGCAGCCACTGGTGGCGGTGCAGGAAAGCCCGCTTCGCCGGGAGCACCGCTGCCCAGCACTTCATCGTTAGCCTCGGTGCCGGCGTCGTACGCGTTCAGTGCCACCTGATAAACGCCGGGTTCTGATGGGATTTCCCATTTGTTGAGCGCCACAAAACCATCGTTCGTCGGCAACATCATGGCAACGATGGAGAGGTATGTGTTATCGCTGGCGTTGTCGGTATTCAGGGTGACTTCCGTCGTCGCCCCCGGTGACAGTAAGCCGCCAGCAGGGTTTTCCGCATTAACCGCACCCGCACCAGACAGTGCTGTGGCCAGACCAGAAATATCGCCGCCTTCGGCAATGGCCTGAAGCTCGGCACTGGCCGCGGCACCGGCCATAAACATGGATTCTGCATCACCGTGAGCGGACACCAGTAGCGGAGTAAAAAATACACCGGCGGTGACGTTGGTAATCGCAACATCAAATTCAGCGGCGTGCGACATACTGGCCACACCAGAGGCCAGTGCGGCGATAAGTGTTTTATGAAGTGTTTTATGAAGTGTTTTCATGGGCTAACCCTTATGAGTTCGGATGAGTATGGATAGAGCCAACTGTCTGACTCAGCCATCCCACTATGCGCCCGAGGTAGCTGTGAAAACCTCACGAAAACATCACAATTCCATCAAGATTTAAGAGGCAGCGGGAAACTTTTTGTTTATAGAATGTGCGGTGTCAGCAGCCCCGCCGTAAAGGCCGTGGGCGAGGCACCTGCTATCCGAGAGCAGAGACTATAGTGGCGCGGGCAGTGCTTCACTGAGAACAGCCAGCTAGTCAGACCATGGCAAGGCGCAGATCACGGTTGGCGAAGATGCTTATTGGCGTGCTCTTCTGATGAGCAGTTTCAAGGTGGGTGTCGGCGAATTCAGTGTCAGTATCCCGACCGCCCGTGCTGTGATTGCTGCGATTCAGTCTGGCGCACTGCGCGACACTGAAGAACTGCCAATCTTCGGCCTGCAGATTCCTAAGTCTCTGAAAGATGTTGATGCGACGCTGCTGAACCCAACCAAAGCTTGGTCAAACGTTTCCGATTGGGGAGGTGCGGCTAAGAACCTGGTTGCTCAGTTCGTTGAAAACTTTAAGAAGTACGACGTATCTGATGCCATCGTAAACGCAGGCCCTCAGCTGTAAGCTGATCTTGTTATTACGAATATAAAGAAGGGCGCTACCGCGCCCTTTTTTGTACGTGAAGAAAAAGAGCCAAACATCCCCTTCACAGATTAAGAGACTTACCTTACTTTGGATCGTCCGTCAGTGTATCCCACGCTTCCTCGACTGACTCACCTACCCTGATCTGATAACTAAGCTGTTTACCTGTATCCTTCAGGCATACATCAACCTGCCCCTTGGAAGCCATTTTTTTGCCTTTCAGAACTCCGGCCACCTTCATTGCCTTAAATGATCCAAGGTCCCAACCCATGTCAGAAGATAAACTTTTGAGCTGCTTAGATGTCTCAGAAACCCCACTCGATACAGTAATACAGCGCTCCGGAATCTCTTTCTCAGCACTTCCTGGCTCCTGCATTTCCGCACTGGAAACAGCAGGCAATATAAGCATGGCTAAAGTAATCATCTTCATGTTTTTCATACACTAACTCCGTGTCTAATTCCTAGATATGACTGGGCTGGAACACTGCTCCAAAGCCCCACCATTGTCCATATATAACGTTAACTTGTTCTATCTTTCGCCGTTAGAGTAATAACACTGGGCAATAAACAGATAACGCAGTTTATGGAGTCGAAGACGCTAGGACAAGAGGCCCGTATTTATCGAAAGATACTCATGCTTTGGGCGCAAAGGTATACTTATCACCTTCTAAGCCGTCACTTGTAGTTCTGAAAATCATGACCCTACCCTCGATTACTAAGCGCCTCGCTACCGAACTGAACATCCGCCCACAACAGGTTGATGCCACCGTCGCCCTGCTCGATGAAGGCGCCACCGTGCCTTTTATTGCCCGCTACCGGAAAGAAGTGACGGGTGCATTGGACGACAGCCAGTTGCGTACTCTCGAAGAGCGTTTGGGTTATTTGCGCGACATGGAAGATCGCCGGGCGTCGGTACTCAACAGCATTGAAGAGCAAGGCAAACTCACCCCGGAACTGAAGCAGGCGCTGCTCACGGCTGAGACCAAAACCCGCATCGAAGATTTGTACCTTCCTTACAAGAAAAAACGCCGCACCAAAGGTCAGATGGCCATTGAAGCAGGCCTGGAGCCATTGGCCGATGCCCTGTTCAACGACCCGAACCTGACGCCTGAGCAGGAAGCCGAGAAATTCTTTAGCAGCGAGCACAGCATTGGCGATACCAAGGCTGCACTCGACGGGGCTAAATACATTCTGATGGAGCGCTTTGCCGAGAACGCCGACTTGCTCGCGGCGTTGCGCCGCTTCCTGAAACAAGAAGCCACCCTCTCTGTTCGCGTGGTGCCGGGCAAAGAAAAAGAAGGCGAAAAATTCGCCGACTACTTTGAGCACGACGAGCCGCTTAAATCGGTACCGGGGCACCGCGCCTTGGCGATTCTGCGTGGTCGCAACGAAGGCGTATTGTCTTTCTCGCTGGTCACCGGCGATCCGGACGACAAGCTCGCAGCCAGCCCCTGCGAAGCCATCATTGCCGAGCACTCAGGCATTGAGAACGAAGGCCGTGCCGCCGACCGCTGGTTGGCGGAGGTTGTTAAGTGGACGTGGCGCATAAAACTGCTGACCAGCCTCGAGACCGAGCTGATTGGCCAACTGCGTGAACAAGCCGAGGAAGGCGCGATAAAAGTCTTTGCTGATAACCTGAAAGACCTGTTGTTAGCCGCACCGGCGGGGCCAAAAGCCACCATCGGACTGGATCCGGGCCTGCGTACCGGGGTGAAAGTCGCGGTCGTCGATAAAACCGGCAAAGTCCTCGATCACTGCGCTATCTTCCCAACGCCGCCGCAAAATCGCATCGCCGAATCCGAAGCCGTGCTGCTGGCGCTGATTCAAAAGCACAATGCCGAGCTGATCGCGATTGGTAACGGTACTGCTTCGCGCGAAACCGATAAGTTTGTTGGCGATCTGCTGAAAAAACACAAAGACCACCTGAGCGTGCAAAAAATCATGGTCAACGAGGCCGGCGCCTCGGTGTACTCAGCTTCCGAGCTGGCGGCCAAAGAATTTCCGGATCTGGACGTGACTATTCGCGGCGCCGTATCGATTGCTCGTCGCTTACAGGACCCGTTGGCCGAACTGGTGAAGATTGAACCCAAGTCCATTGGTGTGGGCCAATACCAGCACGATGTGAACCAGAGCCAGCTGGCGCGCACACTGGATGCCGTCGTGGAAGACTGTGTGAACTCGGTGGGTGTTGACCTGAATACCGCCTCCGCGCCGCTGCTGACGAGGGTCTCTGGCCTCAATGCCACATTAGCCAATAACATCGTTGCCTTCCGCGACGTGAACGGTGCCTTCACGTCGCGCAAAGACCTGGCCAAGGTGCCGCGTTTAGGGGACAAAACCTTCGAGCAGGCAGCGGGCTTCCTGCGCATCATGAACAGCACAAATCCGCTCGATGCCTCGGGTGTTCACCCTGAGTCTTACCCTGTAGTGGAGCGCATTGCCCATGAATTCTCACGCGATGTCAGCAGCCTGATTGGCGACGGCAGCTTCCTGAAAT
>PDUK01000031.1 GCA_006212115.1 Thalassolituus sp.
TGTTGGTTGTTCTAAAGTGCCAGACATCAATAACGTTGGCCTGATGGAAGACCGCGCAACTCTGCGTATCTCTTCTCAGCACGTTGCTAACTGGTTGGAGCACGGTATCTGTACTCGCGAACAGGTTGAAGACAGCCTGAAGCGCATGGCAGCGATCGTTGATGGTCAGAACGCAGGCGATGCGGCTTACATCAACATGGCACCAGGCTTCGACGGTATTGCCTTCCAGGCAGCTTCTGACCTGATCTTCAAAGGTAAAGAGCAGCCAAGCGGTTACACCGAACCACTGCTGCACGCTTACCGTCTGAAGTTCAAAGCTCAGTAATAGCGTAAAGCACTGTAAAAAACCCGGCATCGGCCGGGTTTTTTTGTGTAAAGGGGCAGTAAAACACTTGTCTAGAAGCTATCCTGTGTACAGCTCAAACGTAGAATGTCAGAGATTAGAATAAGAGTAACAACGTCATGATGTATAAGGTCACCACTGCGCTTCTCGTCGGTTTAATGCTGCAGGCATGCTCCGGAAATTCCAGCTCTACCCGAACTGTCAGCAGCGAAGAGGACGAAACGGCCATTACAGGGCGCGTAGGGGCGGCAATATGGGGTAGTCGCATCAGTGCGACACCTATTAACAGTGAAGGCGGTCCGATACGCATTGTGAACGACAGTGGTGATACGGTCTTCGATGGTGCGGCAGCCCAGACTGAGCAGACCGGTAATTACGAAATCACGGTTGAAAGTGATGTAGTGGGTCAGTCTCTTGTTTTTATCGCCACCAACGATAACGGTGTCGTCGGCTATCGGTGTGAAGAGCCCTCTGGTTGTGGAACATTAGACTACAACACCTACGTTAACATTCCCGGTGAGCTTGATATCCGTGCCGGTGTTGGCGAGGTGGCCGCTGATATGGTGGTTAACGTCAACTGGGTTACTGACCTGGCAAGCAGTATGGCCCGTACCGTATACATTGACGCGGTGACTAACGGACTCTCAGCTGATGACAGGCAAGATATTGAGCAAGGTGTATTAGACGGTCTCGATACTGCCAAAACAGGCGTATACAACGAGTACACACTGGAACTTGCCAACCTGCATGTATCCCAGCTGTTCGGTATCTCTGACATTATTTACGTGACACCTGTCGGTGCTAGTCAAATGACGCAGTCGACTCTCGATGGGGAAGAGTTGGTCGCTGGGCTTTACTATGGTGCGATCGTTTCTGCATTACCGCACCTGGCCCTTGAGCAGTCAGTTGATACTGATTACATGTCGATGCTCACTGCGATTACCGACGAAGTACTCGCTCGTCAGGGACAGTTGCTGCAGAAAAGTAACACGCAAGGTGCGATCACTTTGCACGAAATCCTGTCTGCGGCCGCTGATATTCTTCAGGCTAACATCACATACTATGAAGGCTTGGGTGCGCGAGTGCCTGAGGAGGCCACACTCGCAGTCGACAGACTGACGGGACGGATGAGTGGTTTGGTTGCTGGACGCGAGACCACGGTTGAGATTGATGTCCCTGCGGAGCTCGCATCCTGGGGCACGAATATCGAGAAAGCTCAGGAATTCATTCAGGATCTCACAGAGGCCATTAAGAACTTCTGGGCTGAAGATCCCGAGAAATCTGCATTCGTAGACGCGAGTCATGCTCGTCGTATGGATGCGTATTACCAGGCGCATGAGAATCTCTACAATCAGGTTGTTTCTGATTCTCTGTTCGGAAATAGCGTTGAAGACGGTGTCCTGGATGAATTGCTTGACGGTGTAAAAGTTTTGATCGCCTGCGAATTTGGAGAGGGTGATTGCTCTCCCTCTGACAGTGCATTCAATATTCAGGCCGATGGAAATGACGATGACGAGCTTGCCAGTAACAGTGTTCTGATTCGCAATTCGTTGGAGCTGATCATGCGACCGGTTGGTGATGCTGGGTCGTCGGGCTACAGTGAATTTGATTTTATTATCGACACCGAAAACAACTCACTGACGAAAGGCGGGACCACGTACTACTGGGAATCTGATGTGATTTCTGACGGTAGCTTTAGTGTGCAGCCTTATCTGAGGTTATTTTACGCTGAGGAGTACGACACGCCCCCCGATTTTGATACCGTAAAACCGACGCAAATAGCCGTTATATGGCCGTTGCTGAGCTTTGACCAATTTATTTCTGGGGCTGGCGACGACAGTGGCTCGCACACCTTCCGCATTTTGCTCGAGGCCAATCTGGTCGGGGTTTCCGACCCTCTCGACTCAATGTCAGAAACACGCTACAACCCGCTGACGCTTGTTTTCTGGGTGCGGTCTATTGATTCGGAAGAGCAAAATGTCAGCGCGATGATTTCGCAGATTCGAACTACTAATCCATATACCTATTACCCAGAGACAAAATGGCCTGCGGCGAGCGACTTTTTCAACGCTCGCAACGACGTACCAGACACGATCAGTGGAATGGTGCAGTCACTCTATCGAGGACAAGAGACGTTGTCCGGCGGAACCACTGTCGATGTATTCGATAAAGATGTGATTGATGAGGAGTTCATCAGTCGTATCCGTCTTTATCCGTACGACAGCAGCACAGGCACAACGCTCTCACAGGCTTGTAGTCTGTCTAAAGACGGTAACCGTACGGTTCAGTCGTGTTCGGAGCCTCTTGAGTTTGCAGGCGAGGTAACCCTCGATGAGCTTCTGGTCAGTAACTTCGAGGCAGGAACGCTGACGACTGAAACTATCTCTGCTAACGGTAACTACACCATCGATCTGTCGGGGACCGATATTGTTGACAGCGAAGGCAACTTTTTGGGGCTGACCGCTGACGTCTCGTACGGACCATTTGACGGGACTTTTGAGAGTCCGATAAAAATGGGTATCGATACAGCATCCGTATCTTTAACGAGCTATCTGACTAACGGCGAGGGTGGTACGACGCCTGTGGTCGCAGAGCTGTCGCTGGTTCGCCGGGTGGACGATTTGTTCACAGTGAGCCTTGGATATAGCTACGGCGAAGAGGATGATTACGACTTTATCTCTGACGCTATCGGTATTGGTGTAGGTGGCGATGCTCAGGCCTTTATCTTCGAATACGCTGTGACGGAAGAAGAGCTGGAATCTGGTGGTGAGGTGTCTTCAACCGTTGAAGTCGAGCGTGGTGCGTGGACCGTTTATCGCACAGGTGTCACGTTGGGCGGTGAAGAGCAGTCGGTACTGAGTAGGATCATAACCCGTACCGAGTATACACAAGGTACCGAGGAAGAAGCGTGCGGTGTGAATGACAGGGATAAGCTTTCCTCCGCTGAGGGTTGTGAAGCGGTTGCCTATCTGACCGTGCGTGGCGCTTTAGTAGGCACTATCCGGGAGGAACGTGAAAATGTATTTGTTGCGCGATTCGTCGATGGAACCTGGATGATTATTGGTGATTAAATCCCCATCTTTCTTAAGAAACTTAGTCTGTATTCAGCTTTGCTTGTTTATTCTGGCGGCTCCTTCGGGAGCTGCTGATGTGCAGTTTGGACTTTCTGCTGAGGCGAGCTCAGAACCAGTACCTATCGATCAGATGATCGAAGGTTGGGAAAAGGATGCCAGGTCTGGTGAATATGCTTTTGCAGATATGGCACTAACGGCATCGGCATCCTATCGGAATTTTACGTTAATCGCTGAGCGGCGCTGGTTTTATTCACTTACCTTTTCCCCTGATACCACAGCCGTATATCTGGATGCTGAATTTGGTGTCGAAACCGATCAGGATCAGGACTTAAACCTTAAAGCCAAAGCTTTTCAGTCGCGTGGTGTGGGTGGTGCCTACCGCTTTGAGGGCAGTAATTGGTCGGTTACCCCCGAGTTTATGATTTCTAAACTGATTCACTATCAGTTTGGTACCTTTCGAGGGCGCAGTTTCGCTGACGAGGGCAGTAATTTTTCTGCCAGCTTATCCTACTATTTTGATGAATACCGATTCCCATCGTTCAATACGCTTCCAGAATACGATGATCCTACCGGTGCCGCCTCGGAGGAGTGGTTTGGCTACAGTGCATCAATCTCAGCTGACTGGCATGTCCGGGACGATACGTTTGTTGAAGTCCGCGTTAAAGATCTCTGGAATCACCTCGATATGGGAAATTCCACCCATCGGTCTATCTGTGCAGAAGTCGGTGAAGTAACCGATCCAGTTTGTTCCAGCGGTGGCGCTGCGAGCGGTGACGATAATCCCCGTACGCTCGAAACATCCATCAAGCCCTCCGTGATTTTTGGGGCGACGTACCAGCCGTTGAATATTAAGGCGCAGTACTACTGGCATGATGTATACCGCAACCTGTCATTGGAGAAGCGTACTGATGTAGGCCCGGTTCAACTGGGCGCGGTGGCAACGACTAAGCGCCAGCTGGGTGCGACTGTAAACTGGAGAGGACTCTCTGCCAGCTACATCGTTGATGACCTGAATATCAAACAAGTGAGGGATGCTCGTATAGGCCTCTCTTACCGCCATTCCTGGTAAGCGTAACGCCTGTAAATCCGGTATCATGCGTGCATCTATCAGACAGGATGTACCATGTACCTTGAGTACTTCGGCCTCGACAAGCTGCCGTTCACCATTTCACCCGACCCAGACTTTCTGTATCCCTCACCGGGGCATCAGGAAGCGCTCGCGCATCTCAGCTATGCACTGACGGATCAGGGTGGACTGATATGCCTCACTGGTGAAGTAGGGACCGGAAAAACGACCTTATGCCGGGCACTCATGGAGTCCGTGCCGGAAGGCGACCATGTTGCTTACATCTTTAATCCTCAGCTTTCGCCAATAGAACTGATGCAGAGCATCTGTGATGACTTGGGCGTTGAATATCAGCGTGATGCGACCCTTAAAGAGGTCTATGCCGCTATAAATCAGGCACTGGTCGAATTTTATGGCAAGCACCAACGCGTTATTTGCGTGATCGATGAGGCGCAGTCGATGCCTGCGGCGCTGCTGGAACAAGTTCGCTTGTTGACCAACCTTGAGACCCACAGAGAAAAGCTGCTGACCCTGGTATTAGTTGGGCAGCCTGAGCTTAGGGAGCTTCTCAAGCGACATGATCTGCGTCAGTTGAATCAGCGTATTACTGCGCGTTATCACCTGAATTTTCTCAATCAATCAGAAACCGCAGAGTATATCGAGCACCGCCTTGTGTGTGCGGGCAGCGAATTAATGTTGTTTGATCCCAGTGCCGTTGCCACTATCTGGCGAGCCAGCGAAGGTACGCCGCGCCTGATTAACAGCATTTGTGATCGGGCATTGTTGGGTGCATACGCGACTGGCAAAAGGGCTGTCGACCAGACGATCGCGCGCCAGGCCATCATCGAAGTATTGGGAAGCGACGCCGACGATCAGGCGGCAGCGCAAGCAGAGGACGGTAAAACGAAATCCTCTTGGGTATTGCGCTGGTTACTGATGCTCACCGTATTTGCTCTCGTCGCCTTGGTCGGCAGGTTTGGTTATCCGCTGCTCTCTGGTTTCCCTTCCGTTGGTCTGGATCGAGCGGACCCTATTGCCGTGATCAATGCCCAAACCCAAGAGGGCGAAGCGCGGGTATCTTGTCAGGCTGTCGACGTGCGCTGTGTGACCGTCGATTGGGACCTGCAGGAGTTGGTGCGGGTACAACAGCCGGTTGCATTAAAAGTTGTCGGCGGAGATTGGTACAGTCTTGATGAGTATCAGTCAGGCTACACCGGTGAAGCCATGATTTTCTGGACGCCGCCGACGGGATATAGCAGTGCGGTTAAGCCGGGAGAGTCAGCCCCTGTTATTCGCTGGATAAGAACTCAGTTGGATGCAAACTGGAATCAGGACTGGACGAGTATCGGTCCATCTGGTGTTCAGGTGACGATGGATCCAGAGTTCTATGACCCGTTACTTGAAAGAGCGGTCGCCGAGTTTCAGATTGAGGTGGGCCTGAAGGCCGACCGTATTATCGGACCGAAAACCATTATGTATCTGCAGGCGAGAGACTAACTGTGTCGTACATTCTGGATGCTTTGAAAAAGTCAGAGCAAGAGCGTAGCAGGCGCGATGCTCAGGGGGCAGTTGTACCCAGCGCCATCGAGAACTCTGATCAGCCGTCGGAGTATCAGCCCCGACGGGCGAGTGCTCAGGCAGCTCTGGCGGAACACACGTCTTCTACCAATACTGCTTCATCGAATAAAGCGCGATTTTCGGTATCCCTTGTGTTGTTGGGCATGTTGGCGGTGGTAGTGACAGCTGCGATCCTTATTGTTAATTCGAATGCTAGGCCTGACGCTCCGCAAGAAATCGGAGCACGTACGCCCTTGGCTACCTCTGCTACCGCTACACCGGTGCAGCCGGAACGAAAAACAGAACAGTCTTCGGTAGAGGCCCCTGTGGAGACCAGCCGTATACCGCCACCTGCAAACGTTCTCCCCGCAAAGGATAAGTTAGAACAGGTAGAACCAACCAATACCGATCGCGCTCCATTCGAAGCTCTGGAGCGTATTCCTGATTTGGTGATCACTGCCCATAAGTATTCATCTGTGCCGGAAAATCGGTCAGTGACCATGAATGGTCGCACCTGGCGTGAAGGCGACAGTGTGGTTGATGGCGTGATCTTGAAAGAAATTACTCGTGATGGACTGGCGCTTGATGTTGCAGGCTGGCCGGTTGTCGTTGGACGCTCTCGTGGTTGGAAGGCCATTAAGTAATGCTCGGAAAAGAATCGAAAGAGCGTATACAGTCCTTGTATCGCGAAGCCATTAAAGCACTGGAGCTTCGGCCTCGATATGGCCAGCGCGTCATGATCGCGGAGATTGCCAAGGCATTGGGTGCTGTTCGTGAAGGTGAGAAAGGTGAGCGCGACAATGATGCAGGTATCGCTGTGGTCGAGGCCGGTACAGGTACAGGTAAAACCCTGGCGTATCTTATTGCAGCCTTGCCAGTCGCTATGGAGCGGGATAAAAAACTGCTTGTGTCGACGGCAACCGTGGCGCTCCAGGAACAGATTCTCGATAAAGACCTTCCGGCTCTGAAAAAGCATCTCTCTTTGCCGTTTAATTTCGCACTTGCAAAAGGGCGCGGTCGTTACCTCTGTTTATCTAAGCTGGACAAGTCGTTGCAACAACTCTCGGGTATTTTATCGACCGTCGATTTGTTCGAGCAGACTCCGGAAGAGCAGGACCGTGAGCTCTATGAGAATATGCTGATCAAGTACGGTTCTGGTCAGTGGGATGGCGATCGAGATCGCTGGGAAGACGAAATCGAACATAAGCAATGGACGCACCTCACCGCGACGCATCGCGAATGTTCAAATCGCCGTTGTCCCCATTTTCAGAACTGTGCCTTTTACAAAGCACGCAGCGCGATGGAAGACGCAGATGTTATCGTTGCGAATCACGATCTTGTTCTATCAGATTTATCACTTGGTGGCGGCGCGATTCTTCCTTCTCCGGATAAGACCATTTATGTATTTGACGAAGGTCACCATCTTGCCGATAAAGCGCTGAATCACTTCCGGTTAGAGTTCGGAGTGCGTTCTACACGCCAGTGGCTCAAGCAATTGGAAAAGCTGATCGAACAGTTTATCGCGGATGCGGGCATTCCTGTGGGGATGATGCACTCGTTGCAGGAAATGCCGGCCAATATCCAGAGCCTCAGCCAGAGTGCGAGTCTTGTCTGGCCTCTGGTTATGGACCTGATGCAGGATCGGGATCGTCAGCGATTCGAATTCGGGCTTCTGCCCGAAGGATTGCGTGATCTATTGCATACCATGAAGGCCCCATTGCAGCCCGTAACTCAATGCCTCGATAAGCTATCTGATCTTCTGCAGAAATCGCTGGACCCAAATGAAACCGGTGACTTCACGCAGGAAGTGGCAGAGACCTGGCAAGCGCCAATGGGGATCATGCTCGCCAGAGCCGAAGAGTTGTCAGAAGCCTTATCCTGGATTGCCGCTGTTGAAGGCGAAGGCGAGCTTCCTGTTGCACGTTGGTTGAGTAAGCGTCCATACGGTGACGATTGGGACATTACCCTGTCGGCTTCGCCTATTTCTGTCGCTGCTCAGTTACGACAGACTCTGTGGTCCCGCTGTTACGGTGCCGTGGTAACGTCCGCAACACTGACCGCACTCAACAGTTTTAATTCGCTGAAGTGGGAAGCCGGTCTGCCCGATTGGGCAACCTATGAGCGCGTGGCGAGCCCGTTTAACTACAGTGAGAATGGTCAACTGGAAGTCGTAAGACTGAACTCTGATCCGAAGAGTGAGGCATTCGAAAGCGACGTACAGGAATGGCTGAAAGAGGCCGTAGACCCGGAAGAGGGTACTCTCGTGTTGTTCAGCTCTCGTGCGCAGCTGGAGGCGACCCGGGACTATTTTATACGTGACTGGTACGACCATTTGTTATGTCAGGGCTTTTTGCCGAAGGGCGAAATTGTTCGTCGACACAAGAAACGTATTGATGAGGGTAAAGGGAACATCATATTTGGCCTCGCGTCTTTTGCCGAGGGCATCGACTTGCCGGGTGAATACGTCACCCACGTTGTTATTGTGAAAATTCCTTTTGCGGTACCGGATGACCCGATTCAGTCGGCCATTTCTGAGTGGATGGAGAGCCGTGGGCGTAATCCTTTTATGGAGTTGACGTTGCCTGCGGCTTCGATTCGCCTTATTCAGGCGTGTGGACGTTTGATCCGAAAAGAAACCGATCAGGGGAAGGTCAGTATTCTGGATAAACGACTGGTGTCCTCCCGTTATGGGCAGCTGCTTCTCGATTCGCTTCCACCGTTTCGCAGGATATAAAAAAACCCGCCGTAGCGGGTTTGTATCGTTGGCATTCCTGCCGTGCACTCGTTATCAGGCTAATTGGCCTGCAACTTCCTCAACCGTTGGCTGGTCTTCGCGAACCATCAGTAAATGATCCTGAAGGTAGTCCAGCAGCGCCTCTGCTCCTTTCATCTCACGCTGCATCAGCAGGCAACGCATAGATTTTTTGTCTTTTCCGAGCATACGCAGGTGGTATGCGTGTCCGGTTTCCGGTAGCTCCAGCCACAGTTGATCAGACGCCTCGGTCAGAGTCATATCAACGTTGATCTGTTCGATCTCACAACCGCTGAAGTTGATGTTGCGGATACGTACCGTGTGTTCGTTGCCTGTCGCTTTGTCGATCAGACGGTAAGGTTGTTCCATCGGACGCAGGCGGGACTGGAGACGTTGATTTGCAAAGTCGTACGCTTGCGGGTCGTACATATCGACACCCGGAATGCCCTGCAGCGACTGGCCACTCATAAAGCGACATACCACTTCCATCGAGGCTGACTTCTGCTCAAACTGCGCAAGATGGTCGGCATTGCGGATAACAGCAAACTTACCATTTGCACACTGACGAGCTACCGCTGCGTTCTCTTGTGGCAGAGTAAAGTTGTCATATTCGCCGGTTGCAATCAGGGTTTCACAGGTCGGGAAAGACGTGAAGCCTTGGAAACGCAGCAGTCGGCGTGTGTTTTGTGCATAGCGCTGACGCTCATTGTCATTAAGGCGAGCAATCTGGCGGAACAACAGACGACGGTATGTTTTTCCAATCTGGGTGTCTTCCATACGGTTATGGTTGATCAGATTGCATACGGCAGTCGTTGCAAATGCATCCATGTCGCCTTTATCGAGCAGCGTCAGAGAATCTTCAAGTAGTGTAATCAGGCTTTCACGGCGGAAACAGGTGATACCGGAGATCAGCAGACGCTCAATCATTTGAGGGTAGGCAGAGGCAAAGAGTGTCGCCATCGCCGAACCATAACTCACACCCATTAATTGAACTTTCTCAACACCTTGTGCGGTCAGGAAGCCAGCAATCAGATCTGCGAAATCTTCCATGTCGAGTTCAGGAGCGAGTTGGTCGTTACCACCCTGGGAAGGAAAGTCTGCAAGAATAACAGGGCAGTGCTCCAGCATCTGTTCCACTTCACTGCGGAAAGACGAAAAACTTTGAAAGGCACCACCAAGGAACATGACGGGTGCTTTGTCCATATTGCCCTGACTTTCGTAGGCAACATACTCAACCTTGTAATCACCCACCATCTGTATGCTGGGGGCTTGCTTTAACGCTGCTGGGGAGTAAGTAGCAAACTGCATGGTGATTCCGGCTCTTTATTTTTATAGTGTGTTCACTCTATCGCACTTATAGACAGAAAGCCACACTTGTATGTTTTCTTTACGTTACCTTGAATGCTTTGCAAGTTTCTGATTTTTAAAGAGATATTTTTCAGTTTGCACGCTTGGTCAGAAAAAGTGTGAAAAAATTTCAGTGAATTTTCACAAAAGTTAACGCGGCGTATTTACCTGAAAACGGATCTCATCGGGCGTGACGTTGATATCAAAGTTGCCGTTAGGAGTAGAGTGCGATTCTGGGCTCAGGTTCCCGCTATTTGGAATAACAATTTCGAAGCTGTACGGACTGATCGCAAGCTCAGAAGGCGGTGCAATGTCATTCGGGTACACTACGTCCGATAAGCTCAGGTTGTCGTAATCGATTGGTGTGGTCTCATCCAGCCCAAGCACCTCGCGCAGGCGGGCTTCGTTGGCGAATCGGTCTGGGTCGTACTCGGGCGTCGTTGGTGTTATCTGGTTGATACGAGCAAATTCGTACTCTGTCTGAGCTGTCATGTCGTAAGGGATGCTCTCAAATTCTTCTCTGAGGCTGACGGTGGAGTCAGAGATCGACTCACCCTCGGAAAAATCGTCCTCTAGCGGGGACACGCGAATAATGCTGCGGCGCTCATTTTGCTGCGTAGGCGCTTTCTTTCTTACTATGACGGTTGTGTCACGGATGTACGATTCGGTCATTTCCTCTGCAGGAATCTCAACGATCTCCGCGTGAGTAGCGGGCGTCAGACAGACCGCTGTAAGTAATGCAGTTGATACAGCAGTAGACAGGTTGAGTGATTTCATAGCGATCTCCCGAAGCGTATCTCTTTATCCTAGAGTATGCCGCTGAGGTTACAAGCCAGCAATCGCGACAAGTGTGTTCCAATTCAGGCCGTTGCGTGACGTTTGTTTGCTGTATGTAAACTGGCACATAAAACCGAGTTAAGGCACACTGCGCGCATTGTTTCTTTTCATAAGTAGTAGCACCTATGAGAGCCAATATACCGCTCTGGATCGGCCTGCGTTACCTGTCGGCAAAGCGCCGCAATCATTTTATTTCGTTTATTTCTATGTCCTCAATGATTGGGATGACGCTGGGGGTGGCAGTTCTGATCCTGGTGTTGTCGGTCATGAACGGTTTTGACCGGGAGCTGAGAGAGCGCATTCTCGGTATGGTGCCACACGCGGTGCTCTACAAATATGGCGGTATCGACGATTGGGAAGTTCTCGCAACGCGCGTCGAGGGCTTACCCGGTGTAGCGGCAGCAGCCCCTTTGACCAGACTGCAGGGCATGCTCGGCTACGGTGGCCGGGTGCAAGGTGTCATGATTACAGGCATTGAGCCTGAAGTAGAAGAGCGGGTTTCTATCCTGCCGCAGCATATGAAAGAGGGTGAACTCAGTTCGCTGCAGGCAGGTGAGTTTGGGGTGGTGATCGGCGAGCTCTTAGCGCGCCATCTTAAAGTCGGCCTGGGCGATAAGATCACCATGATGTTGCCTGAAGCGACACTGTCGCCGGCGGGCGTACTGCCCAGAATCAAACGAGTCACGGTAACGGGTATCTTCTCTGTGGGTGCCGAGTTGGACTCGAATCTCGCCGTTATCAACATCGAAGACGCTCGCAAGTTGGGGCGCATCGATGCCGAAGTACAGTCCTTGCGCATCCGTTTTGACGATCTCTTCGACGCGCCCGCAGGTATCTGGGAAATCGTCGGTGAACTGGATGGTCGCTACAGTGGAACGGACTGGACGCGAACGCATGGAAACCTCTTTCAGGCCATCCGTATGGAAAAAACCATGATCGGCTTGCTGCTGCTTATGATCGTGGCCGTTGCCGCGTTTAATATCATCTCCACCTTGATCATGGTCGTGACCGATAAACAGGCCGATATCGCCATCTTAAGAACCATGGGTGCGACACCTAGGACCATCATGGGCATCTTTATGGTTCAGGGCTTGTCGATCGGTGTTGTAGGAGTGTTGCTGGGAACGACGCTCGGCATCATAGGCGCGTTGACTATCTCTGAGCTGATTGCAGCACTTGAGCGTTTGTTCCAGTTCCAGATCCTCAATGCCGATGTGTACTTTATTTCTTACCTTCCGAGTCAGCTGAAGTTGTCCGACGTGGCCATCGTCGTGTCTGCCTCCTTATTGATCAGCTTCTTCGCGACCTTATATCCATCGTATCGGGCCTCCCGAGTACAACCTGCGGAGGCCCTGCGTTATGAGTGATCTGATTTTAAAGGCAGAAGGACTTAAGAAGACTTATACCAGTGGGCCCCAGGCGGTCACAGTTTGGGAGGGAGTCGACCTTGAAGTGCATGCTGGGGACTCCGTCGCTATCGTTGGTGCATCTGGGTCAGGTAAAACATCACTGCTAAATGTATTGGGTGGCCTCGATACCGTCGACGCCGGCGAGGTGCAGATTTGTGGCCAGAAGCTTAGCGCACTGAGCGAGCAGCAGGTTACGCGGTTGCGTAATCAGGATGTGGGCTTTGTTTATCAGTTTCATCATCTTCTGCCAGAGTTTTCTGCGCTCGAAAACGTCATGATGCCCTTGCTGCTTGGCGGCATGTCGCGCCAGCAAGCGAAGGTGCAGGCAAGCGAGAGCCTGGCGCGACTCAAGCTGAAAGAACGTATCGATCATAAACCTGCAGAACTGTCGGGTGGCGAGCGGCAACGTACGGCTATTGCCCGTGCTCTGGTGGCTCGACCGAAACTGGTAATGATGGATGAGCCGACCGGTAATCTTGATCAGGGGACGGCAGCAGAGGTAGAGGCGTTGATGGCCGAGTTAAGAACAGAAGACGATACGGCGTTTATTACGGTGACACACGATCAGTCTCTGGCAAAACGCATGAATCGGGTTTACGTTCTGACCGATGGCAGGCTTCAGCTTTCTGACTGAGCTTTCAGGCGGCGGCGCTTGCGTCGCTCCCACGCTTTACTGACGTGACGACGCCACGCAAGGTGGATAACGAAGTAGGCTAGTACGCTGAGTATGATGCCTGCCGTCATCGAACCCACAAACAGTGGGGCCCAGAAGTCTGCAAGGTTGTTCAGTGCCCAATCCAGTGAAAGCTCTATTTTGAAATCAATCGGGTCCGTATTCAGTAATTGCGCACCCAGTAAATAGGTGGCATAAAAAATCGGAGGGATGGTCACCGGATTGCTGATCCAGACCAGACCGATCGAAATTGGTACGTTGGCGTTGACGTAAAACGCCAGAAAAGCCGCGATGCCCATCTGGAAAGGCAGAGGCAGAAAGGCGGTGAACACGCCAATAAGGAAAGCCCGAGCAACGGCGCGTCGGTTAACGTGCCAGAGATTCGGCTTACGGAATAAGGGGGCGAGAAAACGCAGGGAGCGTTTGCGCTGCACCTGTTCCGGCGATGGGAAAAATCGTTTTAATAGCTTTTTGGGCATGCTCATCGCCGTTCTTAAATCGGGGTGAATTATGCACATTACGCCAGGGAGTGGCAATGAATCTGATCCTTTTCAGCGGCGTTCTATGTTTGGTCATCGGGACACTTTTACCAATGTCTCCGAAGCTGCTCTTCGCTCTTGCAGCTATCCCCGTGCTTGTGTTTGTAGTGTGCTTTCGAGCAAAGCGCACTGTGCTGGCGTCGTGCTTGATCGCTCTGTTTCTCGCCGCCTGTGTAGGGTGGGGGAGTAATTTCACGGATCGTCAGTTGCAGCACCGGTTGCCTCACGAACAGTATGGCTCGGATCTCGCGGTTCGTGGCTGTATTTCGTCAGAAGTTGAGTTACAAAACAGGTCAGGACGTACGGTTGGACGGTTTTCTCTCGTGCTGGAGCCAAACTCTCTCTCACCACTTGGATTGCGACAAATTCGCGTGAGCTGGTTTGATGCGCCAGCGGAGTTGCAAGCAGGAGACTGCCTCGAAGCGATCGCTCGACTGAAACCGCCCCGTAGTTACGCAAATGGGCTCCCCTACGATTACGTCGCCAGCATGATGTTTCAGGGAGTGGATGCGACAGGGTATCTTCGCCACGCAACGGTGATAAATAAAGCGCCTGGCCATACGGACTGGTCTATGCAGCTTAAACAGCGGCTGAAACACTGGCTTTCCGGGGCGCTCTCGGGCGAAGCCCAGCGCTGGGTAGCTGGGCTGGTGTTTGGAGATAAAAAGGCCTTTACCAATTCGCAATGGCAGCTGGTGCGCGACACGGGGACGCTTCATCTACTGGTTGTCAGTGGTTTGCACGTTGGTATTGTCGGCGTGATGTCGTTGCTTCCGGGTATGGTCATGCTGCGGATCGCTGCAGTGGCGCTTTCACTGATGAGACGCCCTGCGAGTGTTGAGCATCTGCGTTGGTTTCCGCCGTTACTCGCGCTGATTATCACGGCAGTCTATGTCTGGGTGGCGGGTTCTGGCATTTCTCTGCTGCGTGCCTGGGTTATGTTCGCAGTGGTGTTGCTGATCTGGCAGAACCCTCGCAGAATTCCACGAACAACTGTGCTCATCTTCGCTGCTCTAATGGTCATGGTCATCAATCCACTGAGCTGGACGCAAGCCGGTTTTGCATACTCATTTGCTGCGGTTGCGGCTTTGGTTCTTTACTTCGAGGGACAAAGAAACTCAAAGCTGACTGCGATTTTCCTACCTCAGTTTGTTGTCCTGATATGTTTGTTGCCCATCATGACTTATTGGGGGCAAAGCAGCAGCGCGGGACATCTGGTCGCCAATCTGGTTGCTATTCCACTGGTCACTTTGGTGATTCTTCCTCTCGCCCTGACTTGCTTGACACCGCTGGCGACATTAACGGGCCCTTGGATGACGAGTGCAGGCGAGTGGTTCTGGAGTTGGCTGGATATTGTTGATGGGCTCGGTCTTCCCTCTATATACGTCCCAACTGGCACATCCCTGTTAATTTTTGCCGTGTCGCTGGGCTTATGGCTACTGGGTGCGCGCCTTCTCTCTCTCCTTGTGTCTGTGCTGCTGATGTGGACAGCAATATTTACAGCAAACGTATTCGAGCTATCTGGCGCAGCGAGTCAGAAAGCCGGGCTTTGGCTGGTAGACAGTGGTCAAGGACAGGCGCTTCTGGTCAGTGATGGCGCGCACCATGTCTTGATTGATACTGGGCCGGCATTTGGTGAGCAGTTCTCTGTGGCCAGCAGTGCACTGGTGCCACTTATGCGGCGGGAAGGCATTCATCATCTGGATGCCCTTGTCATCTCGCACGGTGATAACGACCACGCCGGAGGGGTTGATGACATTCTCCGTGCGGTAAATGTGGACCGCCTGTTCGTTGGTGAGAATCTTAGCTTGGGCATTAAAAAGGTTTCCCAAAAGCGCGCTAAAGACGGGGTGGCAGAAGGCCTGGTAGAGGAAGCAGAGCAAGGCGAAGAGACAGTACAGCAACAAACTGACTGCCACCAGCTTGCTAAGAAAACTGATACACAGATACACGTTCTTTCCGACGCCTTCCAGCTCACGTTTTTACCGGTCCCGAAAGCAGCGCGCACGAATGCAAACAATCATTCTTGTGTGGTAGTGATCGAATGGATGACTTCCCGAATTCTGGTGCCGGGCGATATTGATATGGACGTTGAGCGAAGCCTGATTGCGGCACATGGGGGTAATCTCAAGGTGGATGTTCTGGTTGCAGCCCATCACGGGAGTCGTTCAAGCACATCGAATATGTGGCTAAACACGGTCCGGCCGAATGTCGTGCTTTTCAGTGCGGGGTATCGGAATTCATTCGGACACCCCCATCCGGATGTGGTGAAGCGGCTCGGTGATGGGGTTGTGCACGCCAATACTGCGACAGCCGGTATGATTACCTTGTCGTCTGAAGGGCGGTTCAGCCTGGAGCGCGCGAAATGGCTTCCGCACTGGCATGCACCTGCGGATGATGAAAGGGATTTTTCACTGCACGGCCATGTGCTAGAGTAGCCCCGAAAATAAATACTGGCAGGAGACGCTGGACATGCTTGAGATCATCCAGAGTGGTGGTTGGATGATGGTGCCAATTATCATCGCTTCAATTTTGGCACTTGCGATTACCGTAGAACGTTTCTGGACGCTGCGTCCGGGCAAAATTGCGCCGCCCGATCTGCTGACGCAGGTATGGGGCTGGATGAAAAACAAACAGCTTGATGCCAGCAAGATCCGCTCGCTTAAAGATTCAAGCCCACTGGGTAATGTGTTAGCTGCCGGTCTGATCAACTCCCGCCATGGTCGCCAGATCATGAAAGAAAGCATCGAGGAAGTTGCGTCTCATGAGATTCATGAGATGGAGCGGTACCTCAATGCATTGGGTACGGTGGCAGCTGTCGCGCCTCTGATGGGCCTACTCGGTACCGTTATCGGCATGATTAAGGTGTTCGCAGAAATCATGGCTCAAGGCACGGGTCAGGCGAATCTGCTCGCTGGCGGTATCTCCGAAGCGCTAATTACAACTGCCGCAGGTCTGGTTGTTGCGATTCCGGCGCTTATTTGTCACCGCATTCTGCAGCGTCGTGTAGACGAGATTGTTGTTTACATGGAGCAGGAAGCCCTCAAGCTGGTTGATGTTCTGCACGGCGAACGCGAAGTGGCCGATTCACCGGAGAATGCTGGGTGAATTTTCGTCGTCAGTCGAAAGAAGAGGTGACAGTTAACCTGACACCTCTGATTGATATCGTTTTCTTGCTACTGATTTTCTTTATGGTGTCGACCACCTTCACCAAAGAAAACCATCTCAGTATCAGCCTGCCTGAATCTGCCTCTGAAGAAACCGGACAACCGCCTATGGCGATTGAGATCCTTATTTCTGAAACTGGCGAATACAGCTTGGATGGCCAACCACTGGTTAACACCAAAGTGGACACATTGAAGCGAGCGATGCAGAAGATCCTGGATGGTCGTGACGCTGCTCCTGTGGTGATATCCGCTGATGCAAAAACCTCTCATGAGTCCGTCGTACGCGCCATGGATGCTGCCGGTCAACTCGGACTGATCAATATCAGTATTACGACCCGACAGACTACCAGCGGTGACTAAAAAAATGGCAACCGACGTTTCAGCAGGCGTGATTTATCGCCGCCTGCTCACTTACCTCGGACCACAGAAGTGGTATTTCTTACTCAGCGTCATCGGCTTTGCCATGTTCGCTGCCTCTGCGCCTGCACTGGCCCATCTTATGGGTGTTGTTGAACAAACCCTGACTGAGCCCTCGCAAGAAAATATTCATTTTCTCGTTGCTGCATTATTTGGCGTATATCTTTTTCGTGGTGTCGGGACCTTTCTCGGCAAGTACTTTACTGCCTTAGTTGGTCGCGAAATCGTACACGCTTTGCGAACCCAACTCTTTAATCGCATGCTGCGATTGCCCAGTCAGTATTACGACAATGAATCCAGCGGGCGCGTCATTTCGCGGGTTATTTTTGATGTTGAGCAAGTTAACGGTGCCAGTACCAAGGCGCTGACAACACTCGTTCAGGAAGGTCTGACGGTTATCCTGTTGATGGGATATCTGATTTGGTTGGATTACACCTTGACGGCAATATTTCTCGTTGTGATCCCTGTTATTGGCGGTTTGGTCTCACTCGCCAGTAAATTTTTCCGTCGTTACAGCCGTCGCATTCAGAAGTCGATGGGGCAGGTTACTCAGGTTACTAATGAGTCGATCAGTGGTTATCGGGAAGTTCGTACCTATAACGCGACGGGTGTAGAAGAAAAACGCTTTCTTAAGGCGAGTAACGAAAACCGTAAGCAAGTAATGAAATTCGCATTAACGAATGCGATTAACGTACCGCTGTCTCAACAGGTTATCGCCACCGGATTAGGTGTGATGATTTATCTGATGTTCCAGCGAGTGGCTGACGGCACTATGACCTCAGGCGAGTTTCTGCAGTTTATTACTGCGGCGTCATTGATTGCTAAGCCTCTGAGAGCGCTCACCGACGTCAATTCCATAATTCAAAAAGGTGTCACAGCGGCTGAGTCCGTATTCTCAGTTCTTGATACTGAGACCGAGAAAGATTCCGGTACTGCGGTGCTTGAGCGAAGCAAAGGTCAGGTCACGTTTGATGACGTGCGTTTCCGTTATGCACAAGCAGAGACCGACGCCATTAAAGGTATTAACCTCGATATCGAGGCTGGAACATCGGTTGCCTTCGTTGGCCGTTCAGGCAGTGGTAAAACCACACTGGTTAACCTTTTGCCTCGTTTTTACGAGTTAACGGGCGGCGTTATTAAAATTGATGGCCATGATATTAATGATCTTTCCCTAGAGTCGTTGCGCGAGCAAATAGCCATCGTCTCCCAGAACGTCACACTCTTTAATTGCAGCATCCGCGAAAATATCGCGTACGGCAGTTTGGCCGCCGCAACAGATGAAGAGGTTTACGAAGCGGCACGCGCGGCACACGCTCACGAATTTATCGAGAAACTCCCTCAGGGTTACGACACTCAGGTAGGGGAGAACGGCGTCATGCTCTCTGGCGGCCAGCGTCAGCGGCTCGCGATCGCCAGAGCGATTCTAAAAAATGCGCCGGTGTTGATTCTGGATGAAGCCACTTCTGCGCTTGATACCGAATCCGAGCGTCACATTCAGGCTGCCATGGAAGAAGTGATGAAAGGCCGGACGACTCTGGTAATTGCTCATCGCCTGAGCACGATTGAAAACGTCGACAGTATCGTGGTGATTGACGACGGTAACGTGCTTGAGCGTGGTAGTCACCAGCAACTTTTGGAAGCGCAGGGTGCGTATGCGCAGTTGCATCAATTGCAGTTTGCCGAGGACGAATAAGCGTGGGGCTTGCCGCCAGAATTGAAAAAAACTGGTACGGTCGCGCGGCCGGAAATCTCTGGCTGTTACCTCTGTGGCTCGTATTCGTTGTGCTCAGTACGCTACGTCGTTTCTGGTACCAATTGGTAAAGCCGCAACCCAGTGCAGTGCCCGTTCTGGTTATCGGAAATATCGCAATCGGCGGTACCGGAAAAACCCCTCTGATTACGTGTCTCGTTCGTCTCGCTGCAGAGCAGGGTATCCGTGTTGGTGTCGTGTCCCGAGGCTACGGCGGCCAGTCTGATAGTTATCCATTACTGGTAAACGAAGCGACCCCGGTCGCTCAATGCGGTGATGAGCCCGCGCTGTTGGCTTCCATGGGGATACCTGTCGCGGTCGACCCGAATAGAGCCCGTGCAGTGGAAGCTCTCGCGGGTAAGGTCGATCTTGTGCTGTCTGATGATGGCTTACAACACTACAAAATGCATCGTAATGGCGAAATCGTTGTCAGTGATGTAACGCGTGGGTTTGGAAATGGCTGGCTGCTGCCCGTCGGGCCATTAAGAGAACCGGTGTCAAGATTGCGTAGTTGTGATCTCCACCTGGTAAATGGGCAGGATTTTACGATCCAGCCAGTCGCGTATATGACTCACCAGGAAACGAGTGCTCCATCCACTTTGGCGGGGCAGACGGTACACGCGGTAGCGGGAATCGGTAATCCTGCGCGTTTTTTCACAACGCTAAGGGCACTGGGAGTAAAGGTTATTGAGCATCCGTTTCCCGATCACCACGCCTTTACAGACCAAGATCTTGAATTCAACGATGAATTACCAGTCGTCATGACAGAGAAAGACTGGGTAAAATGTCGTGAACTTAACCACCCTCGTATTGGCTTTTTACGTGTCAGCGCGTTACCGACTGACGACGTAGAGCAAAAGCTCGTGCGGTTATTGAATAAGCTGAGAGAGACCTCAAATGGATAAGCAATTGCTTGGCATGCTGGTATGCCCCCAATGCAAAGGTTCACTGAAATACGACAAAGAAGCGGGTGAGCTGTATTCCACCTTCAGCGGTCTGGCCTATCCGATTCGTGATGGTGTACCTGTGATGCTGGTTGAAGAAGCGCGCCGCATGTCGGAAGAAGAGAAACTCGAAAAAGCCAAGGCCGAAAAACAGAGCCAGTCATGATACGTGTTCTGTTTGTTTGTCTGGGAAATATCTGTCGTTCGCCGACCGCGCACGGCGTATTACTTGGACGCCTTGAGGAAGAAAACCTGTCACAACATGTGTCCGTTGACTCAGCAGGCACAGCTGGCTGGCACGTTGGTAAATCACCGGACCCTCGTTCACAAAATGCTGCGTTATTACGGGGAGTCGATATATCTGACCAGAAGGCCCGACAGGTATCACCTGACGACTTCGATACTTTCGACTACGTTCTGGCGATGGACCGCTCCAACCTTGATGATTTAAATGCTTTGTATGCCGAGTGTGGCAGCGAAGGGACTGAACCTCAGTTATTTCTGCGTTCTTACGGACGCAGCTATGACGAACATGAAGTGCCAGATCCATATTACGGAGGCGAAGCCGGATTTCGTCATGTGTTGGATCTCGTTGAAGATGCGTGTGACGGTTTGTTGGCTGATATCCGTACTCGGCTGGAAGCCTGATGCCTCACGCTGATTATCCGCTAGGCAATAAAAATACACTGGGACTGGAATCTACAGCCCAGTTCTTTGCGCCTTTTCAGACCATTGAAGAGCTACGTGAGTTAAGTCGCTGGGCACGCGAACGCGATCTTCCTCTCCATGTTCTGGGCGGTGGCAGTAATGTACTAATGCCCGAGTATGTTAAGGGGTTGGTCGTACAATCTACCGCAGACGGCGTTCGGCTTGTTGAGCAAAATAACGACTCAGTCGTTGTCGATGTTGATGCTGGTAAAAATTGGCATCAGTGGGTAGGCGAAAGCATCGCTCTTGGGCACGGATTAGAAAATCTTGCGTTGATTCCCGGAACGGTAGGGGCCTCGCCTGTTCAGAATATCGGTGCCTACGGCGTCGAGGTTTCGGATCTGATTGTATCGGTGAAGGGGTATCACCTGAGCCGGGATGAAGAGAGAACATTGTTCGCTCAAGAGTGCAGTTTTGGCTATCGGGATTCGGTATTTAAACGTGATTTGAACTCGGACTTCATTATTTGCAGCGTGCGGTTCAAGCTGTCTCGTGCTTTTTCTCCAAACCTGTCTTACGCGCCCCTGAATAGCCTCCAGGCTAAAGAAAATTCGCTGACTGCCCAAATGCTGATTGATACCGTTTGTGCTGTCCGCTCCTCCAAATTGCCAGACCCTGTGGTTACTCCAAATGCAGGCTCTTACTTTAAAAACCCGGTTGTCCCAGAGTCGAAGGCGCAGCAATTACGCTCGGTGCATCCTCAGCTTCCTGTTTATCCGCAAACAAATACGACCTACTGTAAGCTCGCGGCTGGGTGGCTGATTGAACAGTGTGGCTTTAAAGGTAAAGCCTTCGGCCCGGTAGCGATGTACAGTAAACAAGCACTGGTTCTGACTGCTGAGAAGGGCGCAGGGCTGTCAGATGTGCATGCGCTCCAGAAGCGAATTCAGAACACAGTCGCGGAAAAGTTTGGCGTAACGCTCGAGCCCGAGCCACAAATTTTCGGCCAGTCGCGCTAAGGTCGGCACTCGTTACAGGGGGCTGTGACAGTGGCCTTTGCATAGGTTGCCGTGCAGCATCCTTAACACTCGCAGGCATTGCTCCCTATCTTCACAGCTCGTATTGCCGATCATGCTGGCGACAACTTGGCTCTCAGGCTGCTCACATGCGACCAATACGTCGTTTCCTTTTGCGCTAATGCTTAATATCTGACTGCGCTTGTCGTTCGGGTTAGGCTCGCGGTTAATGAGTTCCTTCACGTTCAGTGCCGCTACAATGCGAGCGATTTGTGCCTTGTCTCTTTCCAGCTCGCGAACCAGATCCTGAGAAGTACATTGCGTGGCATGTTGGATCACTCGCAATACCTTAAATTCGACGGGCGACAACACGATCCCTGCTTCGGTAAACGCCTCCTGGAGTCGCGACTTAAATCCATGCAGCAGGTCTGACGCGGTGCTGATTACTTCAGAATCTGACATTACTTTTCTAATCCGGTTATTTATTTAGTTGATGCTATCAACTTTATTTCTTATGTTGTTGATAGTGTCAACTATATAGGGGTTGATGCTTGCTTCGCAAACGACAGTAGAGAGGTACGGTCATGTCAGAGCACATATCCCAGAACGAATCCCAACATTCGGTTCAACCTTACTTTGAGCGCTTGCGCCACTCACTCGTTCGTCGCAGGGCAAGGGTCGCAAGTGCAGTGCCGATCAGCGCCAGTATGATCCGGGTGACTCTGGTCGGTGAAGAGCTGGACGGGTTTGTATCGCCGTCCGCAGGCGATCACATAAAGGTGTTCCTACCTGACGAATCAGGTGAATCGACAGTGATGCGGGATTACACACCACGTAAATATGACGCTGAGAAGCGAGAGCTGATATTGGACTTTGTCGCTCATCCGGGCGGCGCAGGAGCCGCGTGGGCGATGCATGCTCAAGCCGGTGATGAGCTTGAGTTTGGTGGCCCACGAGGTTCACTCGTTATCCATAATCCTAACGGCCGGTGGCTGTTGATCGGCGATGAAACGGCCCTCCCATCGATGATGAGACGAGTAGAGGAAGCCTCCTCTGATGAGCATTTTCAGATGCTGGCGCTGATCAGTACAGAAGAGGATAAGCTTCCCGTAGATACCAATGCAGATGTCCGTCTGTCATGGTTAACCCGATCTCAGCGGCAGAATGCTGAACAAACAAGAGCGACCGATGCAGATGCGGTGGTCAACGCACTGAAAGCAAATCCACCTGAGCCGGGTACCTTTGTATGGCTGGCAGGAGAGAGTGATATGGTCAGACAGGTTCGTACGTTTCTGCTAAGCGAGCTTAATTGGCCAAAGAAATACCTTCGGGCGGCAGGGTATTGGAAAATCGGAGTGGCAGAGGGACATGAGAAGTTTGAGTGACAAATCAGAGTTGGCTACCAGAGCAAAAAAAGCTGCCAGATTGACCTAGCTCGGTTGCCTCGGTTTCGACAAAATCACGATTAAGATACCGCCAAGTACCAGCGTGGCAGCGATGACAAAGCGATAGGTGACAGGCTCACCGACGAAAACCACACCACCAGCGGCGGCAATAATGGGTACCGAAAGTTGGACCACAGCCGCTTGCGAAATACCGAGCTTGGTTACAACGGCGTACCAAATTGCATAGCCCGCGCCCGACGCCAGTGCGCCCGACAATACGGCATAGATAGCGCCTCGCAGAGTTATATTTAAGTCTGCGATAAACACCAGGGTCAGTATCGCCGTTGGTATACAGCCTTTGGCAAAATTACCCGCTGTGTCGGTGAGAGGAGTATCAGAGCCTCTTCCTAGTAGCGTATAGACACCCCAGGCAATGCCAGATAACCCCATCAGTATGAAGCCCATGAGTGACGGTGCTGTTTGGCCTGGCACTAACATATAAACTAACCCAGCGAATGCCAGTACAACGCCAACAACCTCCCATACCGTTAGCCTATGTCCTTGGAGCAGGCTGATCGCAATCATAGAAATCTGAACACACCCAAACAGCACGAGCGCTCCTATGCCGGTATCAATTGAGATGTAGCCGAAGGAGAGCGTGGCAGCATAAACAACCAATGCCAGTGCGGCAGGCCAACTCCCTGCTTTAAAGAGCGGCACGGCAGGTTTGTGGCGCTGTTTGAGTACCAGCAGGAATATGAGGAATAACGCGCCAGATAGCATACGTAAAAGCGTATAGCTGCCGGGGTCGATTGCGTCGTCTTTGAGTGCTAGTCGGCACAGAATGGAATTGCCAGCAAAGGCCAGCATCGCGATGGTCGTCAGCAGGAAGGTGCGATAGTGGCTAAAAGCGGTGGGCATGGAAGAAGTCCGGATTAAAATCCGAACCTCTCAAGGGAAGGCAGGCCATCGTCAGACCAGCGAATTAACCAACCGTGATCATCGCCCCAGTCGCCGAGTACAATCCGTTCGCGCTCAGTATCAGCGTGCTGCCAATGATGCACGTCAGGGCGGTGGGTGTGGCCATGGATCAGACGATCCACATTGGCTTCGTCCATCACCTTGTCGACCTCTTCTGGCGTCACATCCATGATGTCGTCGGCTTTCATCTGCTGCCCGGATTTACTCTCGGAGCGAATCTGCTTGCCCATTGCCAGACGTTCTTCCAACGACTTAGACAGCAACTGTTCCTGCCATTGAGGATGGCGAAACAGCTGGCGCATGTTCATGTAAGCGACATCGCGGGTACAAAGGCTGTCCCCATGCATCAGCAAGGCAGACTGATTGCCAACGTTAATGACCGTACCTTCATCAAGCATGGTTGCGCCACAAGCGTGTGCAAACTCATTGCCCATAAGAAAATCACGGTTACCGTGCATAAAGAAGATTTCTATACCGCGGTCGGCGAGCACTTTCAACGAAGATTGAATGCGCTCAACAAGAGGATCTGTGTAGTCATCGCCAACCCAGACTTCAAAGAAATCGCCCAGTATGTAGAGTGACTGGGCGTCATCTAAGCGCGCAAGCAAGTCGAAGAAACCCTCCGACATTGCTGGGCGATCGGCCTGCAAATGCAGATCAGAAATAAAATAATGCGTCATCAGTCAGCGTGGCTTATTCAGCAATTACTTCCGCTTTCTCGATGATGACGTCTTCAGCAGGAACGTCCTGGTGGCCCATAGCCATGGTAGTACGTACGCCTTTGATGCGGTTTACCACGTCCATGCCGTCAACTACTTTACCGAATACGGCGTAACCCCAGCCCTGCATGTCTTTGCCCGTGTGGTTCAGGAAGGCGTTGTCAGCAACGTTGATGAAGAACTGCGCACTGGCCGAGTGTGGGTCCATGGTGCGAGCCATTGCCAGAGTACCAACTTCGTTGGCCAGGCCGTTATCCGCTTCGTTTTCAATTGGCTCGCGGGTCGCTTTTTCTTTCATGCCAGGCTCCATACCGCCACCCTGGATCATGAAACCGTCGATTACACGGTGGAAGATGACGCCGTCGTAGAAGCCTTCTTTCACATACTGCTCGAAGTTTGCAGCAGTCTTTGGAGCTTTCTCGTGGTTCAGTTCGACTTTGATGTCGCCAAAGTTGGTTTTCAGCAGGATCATGATATCTCTCGGCTTAAAAGGTGTGTTCGGGTATCCCTTACGGGCTTTCGGCGCGTATAATAGCGCCTTTTTCCACGGCCCGACATGGGGCGGCTATCGTTTCTGTACAGATACGGACCAATATGACTGATACGACATCGAATACCAGCAATAACTTCATTGCCAAAATCATTCAGGAAGACCTCGACGCAGGCCGCGTCCAAGCGGTACAGACGCGCTTTCCTCCTGAGCCAAACGGTTACCTGCATGTGGGCCACGCAAAATCCATCTGCCTGAACTTCGGCGTGGCCGAGCAGTTTGGCGGTGCCTGTAACCTGCGTTTCGATGACACCAACCCAGAAAAAGAAAGTCAGGAATACATCGATGCCATCAAAGACGACATCACCTGGTTGGGGTATCAGTGGAAAGGCGACATTCATTACGCCTCTGACTATTTTGACCAACTCCACGACTGGGCCGTCGAACTGATCAACGCTGGCAAAGCTTACGTTTGCGACCTCAACGCCGAGCAGGCGCGTGAATACCGTGGTACGTTGATCGAAGCTGGTAAAAACAGCCCATACCGTGAACGCAGCGTTGAAGAAAACCTCGACCTGTTTGCACGCATGAAGGCCGGCGAGTTCGACGAGGGCGCGAAAGTACTGCGCGCTAAAATCGATATGGCGTCGCCCAACATGAACCTGCGTGACCCCATCATCTACCGTATTCGTAAGATCACCCACCACCAGACCGGTGACAAATGGTGCATTTATCCGACCTACGACTTTACTCACGGTCAGTCGGATGCGATTGAAGGTATTACCCACTCGGTATGTACGCTCGAGTTTGAAGACCACAAGCCGCTGTACAACTGGTTTATTGAAAATCTGTCCGTACCGGCGCAGCCAAAGCAGTATGAATTTGGCCGCCTGAACCTCGATTACACCGTGACTTCAAAGCGTAAGCTGAAAGCACTGGTTGATGACGGCGTAGTAGCAGGCTGGGACGACCCTCGTATGCCAACCATTGCGGGTATGCGTCGTCGTGGTTTTACCCCAAGCTCCATTCGTACCTTCTGCGACATGATTGGTGTGAGCCGCAGTGACGGCATGGTCGATGTTGCCATGCTGGAGCACGCTCTGCGTAGCGACCTTAACCAGAACGCACCACGTGCCATGGCGGTACTCAAGCCACTGAAAGTCGTGATTGAAAATCTGCCCGAAGATCACAAAGAAATGCTCACCGCGCCATTCCACCCAGACCTGGATCTGGGCGAGCGTGAAATGCCATTTACGCGTGAACTCTTTATTGATCAGGGCGACTTCAAAGAAGAGTACAGCAAGAAATTCAAAAAGAAATTTTGCCCGGGCAAGCGTATTCGCCTGCGTTTCTCCTACGTGATTGAAGCCACCGACTACGAAAAAGACGCCGATGGCAACGTGACCCTGGTGAAGGCCAAGCTGATTGAAAATACTCTGGGCGAAAACCCAGAAGATGGCGTCAACCCGAAAGGAGTGGTGCACTGGGTATCAGCCAGCAATCACAAAGAAGCGGAACTGCGTTTGTACGAGCGCCTGTTCACCAGCGCAACGCCGGATAAAGGCGAGGGCGACTTTATGGAACACGTGAATACAGAATCCCTGACCGTGACCACAGCTCTGATTGAACCGGCACTGGCAGAAGTGGCTGCTGAAGCGAACTTCCAGTTTGAGCGTGAAGGCTATTACGTGGCTGATCGTTATGAGCACACGGCAGAAAAACCGATTTTCAATTTAACGATTGGTCTCAGAGAAGATAAAACTCTGACCCAAGGATAAGGCATGACACTGAAGATTTTTAACACCCTGACCCGACAGAAAGAAGAATTCACACCCATCGTACCCGGTAAAGTCGGCATGTACGTGTGCGGTATGACGGTCTACGACTTCTGTCACCTGGGGCATGCTCGTGTCATGGTCGCGTTCGATGTGATTGCGCGTTACCTGCGCCACCGTGGTTTCGATGTAAATTACATCCGTAACATCACCGACATCGACGACAAAATCATCAAGCGCGCCAACGAAAATGGCGAAGCCTTTGATGCACTCACCGAGCGTTTTATCGCCGAAATGCACAAAGATTCCGAGATGCTCGGCATCGAAAAGCCAGACGCCGAGCCAAAAGCCACGGCGCACATCGGCGACATTGTTGCGCTGGTCGAAACCCTGATCGAAAAGGGCTTTGCCTATGCGGCGAGCAACGGCGATGTGTATTACCGCGTGCGCAAGTTCGAAGGTTACGGAAAGCTCTCCGGCAAAGTACTCGATGAGTTGGAGGCCGGTGCCCGCGTTGAAGTGGAAGACGTCAAAGAAGACCCGCTCGACTTCGTGCTCTGGAAATCCGCTAAGCCAGAAGAGCCACACTGGGATTCGCCATGGGGCATTGGCCGCCCGGGTTGGCACATTGAATGTTCAGCCATGTCTACCTGCTGCTTAGGTGATACCTTCGACATTCATGGCGGTGGCCCGGACCTCAAATTCCCGCACCACGAGAACGAAATCGCCCAGTCAGAAGCCGCAACAGGCAAAAAATACGTGAACACTTGGATGCATGCTGGGGCAGTGCGCGTTGACGGCGAAAAAATGTCCAAATCACTGGGCAACTTCTTCACCATTCGTGAAATTCTCGACAAATACCCAGCCGAAGTCGTGCGCTTCCTGCTGCTGTCGAGCCAATACCGCAGCGCTATCAACTACTCAGAAGACAGCCTGAAAGAAGCTCAGACCAAACTCGAACGCTTCTACAATGCACTGCTGAATGTACCAGTTGGTGACGTAAAAGACATCGACAACGACTACAGCGCACGCTTCCATGCGGCAATGGACGACGACTTCAACACACCAGTCGCCATTGCTGTGCTGTTTGACCTCGTACGCGATCTGAACAAAGCGTACGGCGATGAGCAAGCGACATTAGCTGGCCAGTTGCGCTTCCTCGGTGGTGTGCTGGGCTGCCTGCAGTCAGACCCACAAAGCTTTCTGCAGTCTGGTGCAGGTGATGAGGCCGAATGGATTGAAGAAATGATCCAGAAACGCCTCGAGGCTAAGAAATCTAAAGACTTCGCGACGGCTGATACAGTGCGTGATGAGCTCACTGCCAAAGGTATCGTACTTAAAGACGGGCCAGAAGGAACGACTTGGTCTAAATCGTAATCTAGTTAAAAAGTATTAGATTAGTGAATATAACGCCGGGCAATGCCCGGCGTTTTTGTGTCCAGAATTGGTCACATTGGACTCAATTGTTCTTATGAAAATCACATGGATGAATAAACAGTATATTTGGTGAGCTACACAAAAACATGCGCGTTTGTAGGACTGGCCGGAAAATTACTGGCGCAATTTGCAATCTATCAATAGCAAATACTCCATATAGATCAATAAGTTGCAGTGATCACTGATGTGATAGTGTGCCAAAATATAAAGACAGCGCTGGTGTGAAAACGCGCACGCACGTTTTCACGCTGGTGAATGGCGACGCCTCAGGCACTTTTCATAGTACTGACAGGGAGTTATGCTCGAAACATCAAATGGAGGGTAGGTGTGTAACTGAGTATGCTTACGAATAAACTGTTAATCACATATGAGAAATGAAATCGTCAAGGAAAGTAATCGGGAAGTTAAAACCTTTGCCGAGTTGATGCACGGAGCTGACTCAATGTTAGAGAAGGCTTTAGGCGGAATCGAGGGCAGTTATTATTGCGTAATGAGTTCGCTTCTCCTCTGTGCTTTTTCATTCGAAGCCTATATGAATCATCTCGGTGTAAAGCACCGAGATCTTTGGACCAAAGAAGAGCGATTACGTGTACTAGATAAGTACACGCTGCTGTGTCAGGAACTCGGGATCAAAGAGCCAGACTTCGGGCGGGGAGATGATCAAAGATTGAAGCAGCTATTTGCTTATCGAGATACTATGGCTCATGGAGAAACCTATGACCTAGAATTGAAAAAGCCTGTAAAAAAGGCTTCTGATGATATGTCATATACTCTTAAATCAGATTGGGAAAATTTTACTTCGGTGCCCATGGCAGAGAAATGCCTTGCCAGCGTACAAGGAATTATAAACAGGATGAATGAAGCCGCCGGGCTTGGCGAATACGCCTTTGCGTCCGGTATTGAGGTATCTGATGTGGAGTATAAAGTGATTAACAAGTCAAGAAATCCAGACGCTGCAAGCAGCGCTGATTCTTGAAGCGTTATGAGCAGGGAGAGAAATGAATATCGAACAAGAATTTAGAGAAAAGGTAGCAGAGCACTTAGAAAATCTGAGTGAGGATTTGAAGCCGATTCTCAAAGAATTAATAGAATTCGATTATCCCAAAGAGGTTAATACGCTCGCATTTGAGGTATTCGTTGATGGGTTCTCATCAGGGCTCCCAGTTAGGGCGTTCTTCATGGACGACGACAATTCAGAGCACTTTATCTACGTTAACGGAAAAGCTGAATATCCTTCGCCAGTAGATCCAAGTCTGTTAAAAATAGAGCATGTCTATCCATATGAGCTTGAAGAAGAGTACACAAATAAAGATGAGTCACTTGATCCATGGAATATTGCTACAAATGAGTTGATTGAGTGGTTCTCAATATGTTGGCAAGCTGTGGGCGGCCAAAAATTCAAATTGAAGGCTAATATTGCACCACATGACAGCAATCATGAATTCAATTTGGTAGCAAGTAAGTGGCAAGAACGTTGGTAGCTCATAACAAGTCAAAGCACGCGGACTTTGATCTTGCCCCGATAAAACGGACACCAAAGTCAAACTGACGAGGTGTCCAATGCCCAAATATACTCAGTCAAGAAAGACTTGGCAGTATTCGA
>PDUK01000221.1 GCA_006212115.1 Thalassolituus sp.
GGGAAAACACGTTGCTCAACTCAAAGCGCACACTGGTGATAATAAAATCACCTTTCAGGCGGTTCTTAAATACCGAATCACGATAGGCAAAATCACACTCTGACTTCGGGATAGTCAACCACGCTTTCTGACTCAGACAGTACCCTGTCACAGAGACCAGAAACTCAGAAACCTCTGCACCGTAGGCGCCAATGTTCTGAACGGGCGATGCTCCAACTGAGCCCGGTATAAGTGCCAGGTTTTCAAGGCCGTGACCGTAGCCAAGACTTTCTGTCACCCATTGATGCCAGTTCTTTCCGGCGTCGACATCAACAACGGTTGTGTCGTCATTTCTGGAAACAACCGAAATACGGTCGGAAGACGCCTGAACGACAAGCCCTGGAACCCGCTCTGGCATAAGCACATTACTTCCACCACCCAGCACGCGAACAGGTAGCGCCCGAGAATCAGCCCAATGTACGAGAGACTCTAACTCTTGTGCCGTGGAGAAAAGTGCAAAATATTCCGCCTGGGAGTTTAACCCAAGCGTATTTTTACTTTTGAGAGAGAACTGTTCGGTGATGATTGGCAAGTCAGGCATCAGGTATCGAGCTTCTGCCGGATATCGGCTAACAGGCCATCGCATGCGTCTTCAACCAGATCAAGCACATGACGAAATCCTGCCTCACCTCCGTAATACGGATCAGGCACTTCGTGCTCATCGTAGCTACGACCAAAGGCTCTGAGAAATAGCTTAGGTTCAGTCCCCTGACTGCCATTAGCTACAAACAGCGCCTTCAGGTCTTCGAGATTAGAACGATCCATTGCGAGAACGTAGTCGAAGGTTTCAAAATCTTCTGCAGAAACCTGACGCGCGCGCTGGTCGGATATATCAACACCACGCGCCAGAGCCGCTTGCTGGGAGCGCGGATCGGGCTTTTTACCAATATGCCACCCTGCTGTACCGGCAGACTCAACAAACACCCTGTCGCTCAGCCCTTCACTCTCCAATAATCCCAGCATGACACCATGAGCTGTTGGAGAGCGACAGATGTTGCCGAGGCATAACAGAACCCGAATCATTCGGCTGGTTTCACCGCTTTCGCTTTCTCAAGCTTTTCTTCCCCGCTCATTTTACGAGCTTCGCCCTCGAGCATTACGGGCACGCCATCCTGAATCGGGTAGGCCAGACCATCGAAGGTGCACAGCAGCTCCTGAGCCTCACGGTCATATTTCAGTTTGCCTTTGCACTCAGGGCATACCAGCATGCTCAATAACTTTTTATCCATGACGGATTGCTCCCAATTTTCTTAATAACTGCACAATGTTTTCTTCGGCTGCTTCAGTCGCAACGGCACTTACCCGAAGAAAACCTGCATTTGGTAAATCAAAACTACGACATTTTACCCAGTCTTTCTCTGTCATGACGACGGGTAAATCATCATTAAACACAAGGTCTTCTTTTACAAACGCATGATGATCAGAAAAAATGCATGCTCTACAACCTCGGCGCCCAACTGCGTCAGCGTGGTAAAAAAGCGTGCTGGGTTTCCGATACCCGCGACCGCGTGGACCTGCCTACCGCGTAAACTGGCCAGTGGCAATGCGCCAGAGGCGTCGAAATACCCTGTCGGCTGCACCATAAAATCAACACCATTCACAAGATGAAGATCGCACGTATTGATTCTCGAAACGGGTTCGCGCAGCGGGCCAACCGGCAATTGCCAGCCATTGCCGAAGCCTCGGGTGACATCGCTGACAACTATTTCAGCATGCCTTGCCATCGCGTAATGCTGCAGGCCATCGTCTGACAGGATAAGGTCAACCTTGTCTTTCAGTGCGTCTACGGCCCTTGATCTTTGAGGATCTACCACAACAGGCAAGCCCAGCCCGGCCAAAAGTGCAGGCTCGTCCCCGGACTGACCGACGGGCGTATTCATATCGACAATCAGAGGATATTGGTCAGCGCGACCGCCATAACCGCGAGACACGACTCCGACACGTATCCCCTGCTTTGCGGCGAGATCAGCGAGCAAGGTAATCAATGGCGTTTTTCCAGTTCCTCCGATGGCAATATTGCCAACCACAAGAACGGGCGTACCTGTAGCGGCCGCAGGAAATATCCGGTACTTCATTCGTCGAAGCGCACTGATCAGAACAAAAAGAAACCACAGCGGTAGCAACCAAAGGTTTCCCAGTGCCCGGCCGTACCAGTTCTTTTCAATACGGGTCGCTAACCCCACGATCAGTTTTCCTCTGCAAACTGCAACTGATGAAGCTGAGCGTAAGCGCCCTGTTGCTGCAGAAGCTCCTGATGAGGGCCACTTTCGACAACACCTGACCATCGTCAATAACGACAATGGTATCGACATTTTCAATGGTGCTCAGACGATGGGCAATGACGAGCGTTGTGCGCCCTTTCATGACCTCTTCCATCGCCGCCTGAATATGTCGCTCGGACTCGGTATCCAGCGCCGACGTTGCTTCATCGAGAATAAGAATCGGCGCATTCTTAAGAATGGCACGAGCTATCGCCAGACGCTGACGCTGGCCGCCTGACAACATGACGCCATTTTCACCGACCTGTGTGTCATACCCTTCCGGAAGCTTCTCAATAAATTCGTGCGCATGAGCGGCTTTGGCCGCTGCAATAACGTCATCATCACTGGCATCAGCAAGACTGCCGTATGCGATATTCTCACGGATACTGCAATTAAATAGGGTCACGCTTTGCGACACGATGGCAATCTGCTCTCTCAGTGAATTAAGCGTCAGCTCATTGATTGGGTGGCCGTCTATGCTGATGCTGCCCGACGTCAATTCGTAAAAGCGCGGTAGTAGATTCACCAGAGTGGTTTTACCACTGCCAGAGCGACCGACAAACGCGACCGACGTACCAGCTTTAATATTCAAGTTGACGCCTTTAATAGCATCGGTTTCGGCCTGAGCATAACGGAAACGGACATCTTTAAACTCTACCGCACCTGTGCTTTTTCCTAACTCTTTTGTGCCGGTATCCTTCTCAGTCTCAGTATCCAGCACACCGAACACCGACTCAGCAGCAGTCACACCCTTCTGAATCACCGAGTTAACATCAGTAAGCGCACGAAGAGGTTTAGCAATCAGAGACGCAGCGGTAATAAACTGAAGAAACT
>PDUK01000111.1 GCA_006212115.1 Thalassolituus sp.
CACGGGCTTTCCTCTGAATGAAGAAGGCTGCAAAAGCCAGTATCAATGCCAGAGACAGCAGCGGCAGAATACCGATTTTCATATACAGGGTTTCACCTGTGCGGCGTTCAGCGACGGAACTGAAACTGGTGCGTTCACTCACTGGAATGCGGTCGATGATTTCACCTTTATGATTGACGAGTGCTGAGATACCGGTGTTGGTCGAGCGCAGTAGCCAGCGGCCGGTTTCAAGCGCCCGCATCTGTGCTAATGCCATATGTTGCTTTGGTCCTAATGAGTCACCAAACCAGGCGTCATTGCTGATGGTCACAAGCAGGTCAGCATTTTTTGCGGTATCGATAACGAGATCAGGATAGGCAATTTCATAACAGATGTAGGGAGCTATTAACGCAAGCTCTGTACTTTCATCGTCATGGACAGTCACTTTTAACAACGCCTGGTCGTCTTCTCCGGCGCGGAAGCTGGACATGGGTAAGTCGAAGAAAGGAATCAGACCACGAATCGCTTGTTCAAGCGGTATGTATTCACCAAAAGGCACGAGTCGCTGCTTGTGATAAACCCCTTCGCCCTCACCAAAGGCAATGATGGTGTTGTGATATTGCCCTTCGAGTTCGGAGCCGCGCGGCCAGCGGAAGGGAATACCGGTAATGACGGTGCTGTTGTTCTCCCGCAGCTCTTCAGCGAAGAGGTCCATGTAGGGGCGATAGCGCTGATAAAGCAGTGTGACGGCCGTTTCAGGCCAGAGTATCAGGTCGTTGCCTAACAATGGGCGGGTGTCTGCCTGATAACGATCGATGGTTGGGAAAATTTCTTCGTTCAGCCACTTTCTGTCCTGATCAACGTTTCCCTGTACGACGCCGACCGTCATTGTGCCAGTTACGTGTGTCCATTGGACCTGCTGTAACGCATTACCTGCGGGCCAGAACAGCAGTGGCATCAGATATACCCATTGCCGTGTCTGAGCAACGATGACTAAGGATGCCGCAGTCAGAGCCAGAATGAAGGAGATAGCGTAAGCACCTGAAACGGGAGCCCAGCCTGATAGCCAGGTGAATAGGTGTGCATCGCCCGCATACAACCACGGAAAACCGGTCAGAAACCAGCTGCGGAACCATTCCTGCAGCAACCAGTATGCGGCAAAACTGAATACCGCCAGCTGTTGCCCACTGAGTCTCTGGCGAAGCATAAACCATAAGCCGGGTATCAGCGCGAGAAACCCTGCAAACAGGGCCACAGCGGGCACGGCCAGCCATGCAGGGGTGCCTCCATGGTCGTGCATGCTGACATAAATCCAGGACACGCCAAGTCCGAACTGACCAAAACCAAACAGCCATGCACGTTTAAAAGCAATTTTACTGGTATCACTGCACTGTAGGGCGAAGAACAGTGCTCCCAGGCTCAGCAGCCCCAGAGGCCAGAGAAAATAGGGAGCAAGCGCGAAAGGAAACAGCGCGCCTCCCAACAGTGCGGTCCATGATGGCAGGGCGGCGCGTGTAAACATAAAGGGACTCTGGTTTGCTCAGTCGTCGATGTGGACTTCAAGCAGGTTAATCTGACGGCTGGTGCCGTTGATGACTCTGAATTTCATGCCATCAATGCGTATGCTTTCATTACACTCCGGTACGCGGCCGAAATGATGTGTGACGATGCCGCCAATCGTGTCGAAATCGGCGTTAAGCAGTTTGGCGTTCATTGTCTCGTTGAAGTCGCTCAGTGGTGTTAATGCTTTCACCGTAAAAACACCGGGGTCCACTTCTTTGATATTGTGCTCTTCGTCATCAAAGTCGTGCTCGTCTTCGATGTCTCCCACAATCTGTTCGAGAACATCCTCAATGGTCACAAGGCCTGCGACACCACCGAACTCATCGACAACGATGGCCATGTGATTTCTGTTAGAGCGAAATTCGCGCAACAGGACGTTAAGGCGTTTACTCTCTGGCACAAAAATGGCCGGACGAAGAATATCGCGCACGCGGAAGTCGTCAGAGCTGTCTTTCATAAGCAGGGGCAGCAGGTCTTTCGCTAGCAGGATGCCGCTGACTTCATTCGGATTTTCAGCAATGACCGGGAAGCGTGAGTGAGCGGAGTCGATAATACGCGGCAGAAACTCTTTCAGGTGTTCGTCTTCCTGGATGGAGGTCATCTGCGAGCGGGGAATCATGATGTCGCGCACCTGCATATCGGAAACCTGCAGGGCACCTTCGATAATGGTGAGCGTTTCGGTATCGACAATACTGCGCTCAGCGGCAGCGCGTACGATGTCTTTCAGATCCTGACGGGTGCGTGGTTCGTCCGTGAATAGATCACTAATCTTTTCCAGCCAACTTCGGGGTTGGCCCGATCGGTCTTCGCTCATGATGCCTCTTTGCTCCGGGTGGAATACGTCAGACCGGAGGTAATTTCCTATGTGTAAACTGCTTACTCAGTATCCGCAGCGTATGGGTCGGGATAGCAGAGCGAGGCCAGCAGGTCGCGCTCCAGCGCTTCCATTTCTTCGGCCTCGTCGTCCTTTATATGGTCGTAACCCAGTAAATGCAAGCAACCGTGGATTACCATATGTGCCCAGTGCGCTTCGGTTGTCTTTTCCTGTTCTTTTGCTTCCTGCTCAACAACACCCACACAGATGATGAGGTCACCAAGCAACTCAAGAGGGATGCCCGGCGGCATTTCGAAAGGAAACGACAACACGTTGGTTGGCTTGTCTTTACCGCGATACTCACTGTTCAGCGCCTGACTTTCTTCTTCATCGGTCAGGCGAATCGTCAGCTCAGGTTCCTCAAACTCAGTACGGCCCTGAAGTGCGGTGGTGGCCCATAGAGTCAGCTGCGCTTCGGTGGGTAGGGTGTCGAGGTGCTCAATACTTTCAGCAAGCTGGACATCTAACAGCAGATTCATTCGCTGGAATCGTCATTTGGTTTACTTGCTTGTGCGGCGAGCGCGTCGGCCTTGGCCTGCGCTTTCTCAGCAGCCCGGCGTGCGTCTTCTTTTTCATCATGCTTGTCGTAAGCATCAACGATCCGCTGCACCAGTGGGTGGCGTACCACGTCACGGTTGCTGAAGCGGGTGATGCCAATGCCTTCGACACCATCAAGTACTTCAAGACCATGCTTCAAGCCAGAATAAACGCCGCGCGGCAGGTCAACCTGGGTAACGTCGCCGGTGATCACAGCCTTCGAGCCAAAGCCTACACGGGTCAGGAACATCTTCATCTGTTCTTTCGTGGTGTTCTGGCTTTCATCAAGGATCACAAACGAGTGACTCAGCGTACGACCGCGCATGTAGGCCAGCGGAGCAATCTCAATCTGGTTACGTTCGATCATCTTTGTCACTGCTTCGAAACCCAGCATCTCATAGAGCGCGTCGTACAGGGGGCGTAGGTATGGATCAATCTTCTGCGCCAGGTCACCGGGCAGGAAACCGAGCTTCTCGCCTGCCTCGACCGCAGGACGCACCAGCAGGATGCGTTTCACATCATCACGCATCAGAGATTCAACGGCTGCTGCAACGGCGAGGAAGGTTTTACCGGTACCGGCAGGGCCTATACCGAAGTTGATGTCGTATTTACGCACCTGAGCCAAATACTCAAGCTGGTTATCCCCACGCGGTTTAATCACGGCCAGTGGCGTTTTGATAATGCCCTTGTCTGCATCATAAGTGCGCTTGCCACGCTGCGATGGCCGTGCGCTGTCTTCCTGCAGAAACAGATGAATCAGATCCGGGCTGATCTCCGTGCCTTTGCCGGTTTCTTTATAGAGACGTTGAATCAGGTCGGCTGCTCGTTTCGCCGGCCCGACCTTGCCTTCAATCTGAAAGCGGCTACCGCGATTAAATATGTCCAGCTCGTAATGATCAGCAATCTGCTTGATGTGACCGTCCAGGTTGCCGCACAGGTTGGCCAGACGACTGGCATCATCGGGCTCGAGAGTAAAACTCACGGCATGCTGTTTAGCGCTGGGCTCAGGGCTTGTGCTGCTTTGCTGCTCGTCGGACAAATTGACCTCGATGTTGTGATTGATCAGTATGCCTGCGAGGCATCAATGATGACGCCGCGCAGACTGTTCGGATAGGCATCTTCAATGCTGACCCGTACGAATTTTCCGATCATAGACTGATCGTCGCACTTAAAGTTGACCACCCGATTGTTTTCGGTGCGGCCTTGAAGCTCGCCGGGGTCTTTCTTCGATACCCCGGTGACCAGAATGACTTCTTCACGTCCGACCATGCGGCGGCTGATCTGTTGTGCGTTCTGCACGATGCGATCCTGAAGGATTTTAAGGCGCTGCTTTTTCAGCGATTCTGGGGTGTCATCATCCAGTTGCGCCGCAGGCGTACCCGGGCGGGCACTGTAAACAAAGCTGAATGAGGTATCGAAACCGATTTCGTCGATCAGCTTCATGGTGTCGAGGAAGTCATCTTCCGTCTCACCCGGGAAACCAATGATGAAGTCCGATGAAATTGAGATATCCGGGCGCAGTTCGCGCAGGCGGCGGATCTTATCAATGTAGAGATCAATTTCGTGGCCGCGCTTCATCGCCGCCAGAATGCGATTGGATCCACTCTGAACCGGTAGGTGAATATGGCTGACCAGCTCAGGGACTTCGGCGTAGACATCGATCAGACTGTCACTGAATTCGACCGGATGGGACGTCGTAAAGCGGATGCGGTCGATGCCGTCGATTTCTGCGACCTGTGTAATCAGTTCTGCCAGATCGGCGTAGTCACCATCACCAGTGTCGCCCTGATAAGCGTTCACGTTCTGACCCAGCAGGTTGATCTCTCGAACGCCCTGAGTCGCCAGAACTTCGCATTCTTTGAGTACGTCCGCTATAGGACGGCTGACTTCTTCGCCGCGCGTATAGGGTACAACGCAGAAGGTGCAGTATTTTGAACAGCCTTCCATCACCGAAACGAACGCTGAGCTGCCTTCTGATTTCGGCGCTGGTAGATGATCGAACTTCTCGATTTCCGGGAAGGTAACATCGACGACCTGAATCGAGTTACTGGCTTTGTTGACCATCTCTGGCAGGCGGTGCAAGGTCTGTGGGCCAAACACCATATCGACAAAAGGCGCGCGCTTCATGATGGCATCGCCTTCCTGGGAGGCAACACAACCACCCACGCCGATTTTAAGATCTGGGTTGGTGATCTTCAGATTCTTCCAGCGCCCCAGTTCATGGAAAACCTTCTCCTGCGCCTTCTCGCGGATAGAGCAGGTATTCAGCAGAATGACGTCAGCCTCTTCAGGGTTGTCAGTGACCACCATCT
>PDUK01000112.1 GCA_006212115.1 Thalassolituus sp.
TTAGGGTTCAACCCCAGCTCGTTCTTACGAACCTCAATTTCTTTCAGGTATTCTGAATACAGACTCATTTGCGACCCTCTCTCAAAGCCTTGATAGCAACTTCATTGCACTTTAGCTGACTTGCGTCCTAAGATGGTCGCAAGTCCGCAGCCATGCAGTTATGTCCGGTGAGCAGTACTACTTAGCGACGAAAGTCACTACGTATTCGCTTCACCCTCTTGTAGTAGCGCGGAAGTATACCGGAATTTTAGGCTCAGACTCATTTGCACCCCTGATACACGTTATTCATGGTATTTATGATGTTCTGGTTGGCTATTTTTTTGGTTTATTAAGAATTATTGTCATTGCGGTGAACAGTTGCCACAATGGCTCGATCAAACAAAACAGGAAGACAGCACTGTGCACATCGTCGCGGACGAAAACATCCCGTTAATTGAGCAATTTTTTGGCGAATTTGGTGAGATCACGCGCTTACCGGGTCGCTCGATGAAGGCGTCTGACCTCAGTAATGCCGATATATTACTGGTCAGATCAGTGACGGAGGTGGATGCGTCTCTGTTGGCAGGCACGCCAGTGAAGTTTGTCGGAACCGCGACCATCGGTACTGACCACATCGATACCGAGTACCTCGACTCTAAAGGTATCGGTTTTGCCAGTGCGCCGGGGTGCAATGCTCAGGCGGTGGTGGATTACGTGCTGAGTGCTCTGAGTGTCATTGTGGACAGTCGCGGTATCGAGTTTGCGGATTTGAGCGTCGGGATTGTGGGTGTGGGCAATGTCGGGCTTTTACTGCGCCAGCGCCTTGAGCAGATGGGCATGACGGTCAAAGCGACTGACCCCTTTAAAGATGAAGAAGACGTAGGTGAACTGACGTCTCTGGATGATGTGTTGTCGTGTGATGTGGTCAGCCTGCATACACCACTCGAGCGGGGCGGTGAGCATCCTACCTGGCACCTTATCAATGAAGCCAGATTAAAACAGATGGCCCCTGATGCGTGCCTGCTGAACGCCTGCCGCGGAGCGGTTGTCGATAATGCGGCCTTGTCTGCTCATCTTAAACAAGCGCCTGATTTTGTCGCGATTCTGGATGTGTGGGAAAACGAACCTGAGCTGGATCTTGATCTGATGGAGCTGTGCAGTCTGGCAACGCCTCATATTGCTGGGTATTCGCTCGACGGCAAGATGAAGGGCACGGAGCTGATTTATCAGGCCGCTTGTGGTTATTTTGGGTTGCCGGTTCGCCTTAAGCTTGGGCAGTTTTTACCTGAACCGGGTATTCGCCGGGTAGATTTCTCTGCGGAAGTGCCGATTCATCAGGCGCTGCGTACTGCCATTCGAGCGTCGTACGAGATTCGGGTTGATGATGGTGTGATGCGCTCGGTGATGCGTCGTAGTCAGAATCTGCGCGAGTCGTTCGATCGCATGCGTAAAGATTATCCGTTGCGTCGCGATACCATCAACTTGCGAGTGGGTGTTCCGTCCCGAGCGCATGATCTTCAGGATGTGTTGGAAGCAACGGGTTTCGACGTGCGTTCTAAATAAGTCGCTTATTAGCTCAGCTTATATTACTGATCGAGAAAATGATTGGTAAGAAGGGTGCGGACAAGGCTGGAGTCTGCATCCTGAATCGCTTCGTGTAGTACGCGAAACAGTGGCTGGGAATAATCAGGCACATCTTTCAGAAGTCGGCTGAAAGACTTGCTGGTCAGTACAAAGTCGTCCACCGATTCTTGCCGGTCCATTGCACCAAAGCGTGCAAAGCCTTCATCTTTCATCCATTGAATTGCCCCTAGCGCTGCCAGATGGCGGGGCGAGTGCAACCCAAATTCGTCTATGTCGTCCGGGCCGCAGATGTCTTCAATAAAGAGCGTTTTGGGCGAGGGGAACTGTTGCATTCCGGTCAGGAGTGCAACAGCGGTGTCTTTGAAGAAGTCGTCGATATGAACATCAAGCATAGCGTTACTCGCTCAGAGCTGATGGTATCCCTCGAAGAACTGCTTCATGCGTTGCATGGCAGCGGTGAGGTCTTCAGGACGTGGCAGGAAGACAACCCGGAAGTGATCTGGGTCTGGCCAGTTAAAGGCTGTGCCGTGTACCAGCAGGATCTTTTGTTGTTCCAGCAGATCCAGCACCATGCGCTCGTCGTTGCGAATGTTGAATTTCTTCGTATCGACTTTCGGGAAGCAGTAGAGTGCGCCTTTTGGCTTAACGCAGCTCACGCCGGGAATGTCGTTCAGCATTTCGTAGGCGATGTCGCGCTGCTGGACGATTCGTCCGTCTCCGTTGACGAGATCAAAAATACTCTGGTAGCCACCCAGTGCAGTCTGGATTGCATGCATGGAGGGCACGTTGGCGCACAGGCGCATGGTCGCCAGCATCTCTAACCCCTGAATGTAATCTCGTGCTTTGTGCTTAGCGCCGCTGATGATCATCCAGCCCGAACGGAAACCTGCGAGTCGGTAGTTTTTAGATAAACCGTTAAAGGTAATGATCAGCAGATCATCTGCCAGCGACGCCGTAGAGGTGTGCGTGACACCGTCGAACAGAATTTTGTCGTAGATCTCATCGGAGAAAACGATCAGGTCGTTTTCTCGTGCGATCTCGAGCATTTCGTTCAGGACTTCGTCTGGGTAGACAGCGCCAGTCGGGTTATTTGGGTTGATAATAACCATGGCACGGGTGCGATCCGTTACTTTGCTACGGATGTCGTCCATGTCTGGATACCAGTCGGACTGCTCGTCACACAAGTAGTGCACAGCTTTACCGCCGCCAAGGCTGACGCCGCCAGTCCAGAGAGGGTAGTCTGGTGCAGGTACCAGGACCTCGTCGCCATTGTTCAGCAAGCCTTGCATACACATCACGATCAGTTCGCTTACGCCATTGCCGATGATTATGTCTTCGATGCCTACATTCTGGATCTTCTTTTGCTGCGTGTATTGCATGATGGCTTTACGTGCAGAAAAAAGGCCTTTGGAATCGCAATAGCCTTCAGAATCTGGCAAATTGTAAATGACGTCCTGAATGATTTCTTCAGGTGCATCAAGACCGAATGGTTTGGGGTTACCGATGTTCAGTTTAAGAATTCGGTGACCTTCTTCTTCCATGCGCTTGGCGGCGTCCAGTACTGGTCCGCGTATGTCGTAGAACACGTTTGCCAGTTTGTTGGATTTAAGGATTTCCATGGAACTTCGCCGCCTGTTTCGGAACTGAAATAAAGTGGTTAATCATACTCTTACGTTGTCCAGTCGGAAAGTGGAAAACTGAATGAAGAAAATTGAAAAAACCGAGGATGAGTGGCGTGAACAGTTAACGCCAGAGTCTTATCGCGTGACGCGTGAGGCTGGCACGGAGAGGCCATTTACGGGGCAGTATTACGATTTCTCGGAAGACGGTACGTACCTTTGTGTGTGCTGTAACGAACCTTTGTTTTTATCAAAGGACAAGTTTGACTCCGGATGTGGCTGGCCGAGTTTCAGTCTGCCTGCAGATGGGGCGAATATAGAAGAGCGAAGCGATACCAGCCATTTTATGGTTCGGACAGAAGTGGTGTGTAAGCACTGTGATGCACATCTTGGCCATGTGTTTACCGACGGGCCTGCGCCGCAGGGCTTACGCTATTGTATCAATTCTGCGGCTCTGAAATTTAAGTCAGCGGACTGAATGTGGCATTGATGACTTGGGGTTTGGCCTGAACCAAGCTTGCTAATGATTGCCCCCGTCATTACTTTACCTGCAGCAGTTACACACATTACGCACGTTGTTTAACAGGAGAGTTCGATGTCTGTTTTGAATTACACCATGCCGCTTCTCAATGGTCAGGAGCAGGATCTGAGTGATTACGCTGGCAAAGTGGTGTTGGTCGTTAACACCGCCAGCAAATGTGGATTTACTCCGCAGTACGATGGTCTGGAAACGCTGTATCAGAACCTGAAAGATGATGGCCTGGTGATTTTGGGATTCCCGTGTAACCAGTTTGGTAAGCAGGAGCCGGGCAGTGCGGGTGATATCGGCGCTTTTTGTCAGAAGAACTACGGCGTCAGCTTCCCAATGTTCAGCAAGATTGATGTGAACGGATCAAACGCTGCGCCTTTGTATGACGAACTTAAGTCATCGGCACCGGGTGTGATGGGAACGAAAGCGATTAAGTGGAATTTCACTAAGTTCCTGATTGGTCGCGACGGAAAGGTGATCGACCGTTACGCGCCTACGACGACACCAGAGTCATTGAAGGCTGATATTCTGAAGGCTCTTCAGGCCTGATGCGGGGCGGGCGTTGTGTATCTGCATGACGCCTGCTTGCTGTTTAATCAAACGTTTTCTTTTTCCACGAATCTTCTGCTTCGGCAAGTTCATCCGCTTCGTCTGCTAATCTGGACGGCCCTGACACTGCTCGTTGTTCTTCGAGTTCGTTGATTGCTGCGACTAGGGCGTCGAGCTCGTTCATCAGGTCTTTTGGTAGATCCTTGACTCCCCGGATTGTTTTTTCTGCACGCTTTAAGAAATGAAGCGCCTGATTAGGGGCATTCTGCGTGAGTGATTGTCTTGCGCGTGCCTGGTAGGTGTTTGCGCAAATCCGTGCGTTCAGCACGGTTGCTTCCCGAATTCGCTCGCGTGCTGCCTCGGTGGCGATCACGCGCTCGCGGTGACCGTCTTTAATAAGCTGCAGGTAATGCAGCAGGCTATCGCGGAGCTCTTTCGCCTGTTTAGGTTGGTTCGGTAAAGGAGTAGGGGACGGGGGTGGAGATGCGGTACGCCATTCATCTGCGGAGTCGAGTGCCTTTTCGGCACTGCGAGGCAGGCTGATGAACTTGGTGTTGATGCGTTGCGCGTGGAAATCGGTCATGTCTGCGAGTGCGCGCAGAGCCTCTATGGATAGCCAGGGACGAAGGTTGCTGCCGACATTGCTGGTGAGATTAATGGCGTCGATGTGCTCTACGGATTTCCGCATTTGCTCTAGCCGGTATTGATCCAGCCACTTCTTGATCGTGACCACGGCGATGGCGACGATGCCAGTGATCATTGCCACTGCAATCATCAATGTGCTGTCCATGGGGGATTCCTGAAAATCACGCTGATGATTCAGTATAGGTCAATATTTTTAGTTTTCGGGTCTTGACGATGCCCTCGAACCTACATAGAATGCGCGCTCCTTGATTGAGACGTCCCCATCGTCTAGAGGCCTAGGACACCGCCCTTTCACGGCGGTAACAGGGGTTCGAATCCCC
>PDUK01000222.1 GCA_006212115.1 Thalassolituus sp.
GTTTGCGCGCTGGTTTCACTGTCGAAAGAGAGTGAGAAGGAGTAACGATGAAACAGATTACGGCATGTATTGATGCCTCCCCGGGTGCCATGGCGGTCGTCGATGCCGCTTCCTGGGTCAGCCAGCGCCTGCAACAACCACTGACTCTGCTGCACACTCTTGAGAAGGTCGATAAGAATGCGGCTGACCTTAGTGGCAGCATTGGTTTTGGCAGCCGCGAGCATTTGCTGGAGCAGCTCACTGAGCTAGATGCTCAGCGTGCGAAGCTGGCGATTGAAAGTAGTCGTATCATGCTCGAGTCTGCGGAAAAGCGGGCGAAAGAGCACGGTGCTCAGGACTGCACTGTTCAGCAGCGTCACGGTCGTCTATCGGAGGAAGTGCTGTCCCTCGTTGACGATACTCGTGTGCTGGTAATGGGACGTCAGGGGGAAGACCATCCGGACCCGACGGTCGCGACCCTGGGCAGTCAGTTGGAGACGGTACTCCGTTCAGTATCCTGTCCGGTGCTGATTACAACGGGCGTATCTTTTCGTACACCTACGCGTTTTATGGTGGCGTATGACGGTAGTGAAGCTGTCGAACGTGCGTTAGATGCCTACGCCGAAAGCCCGCTCTTGAAAGAGGCAGAGTGCCATCTGGTCATTAACCACACCGATGCAGAGCATGTCGCTAAGTTTACGACTGCACAGCAACGATTGGAGAAAGCTGGCTTTAACGTGGTGACTCGTCAATGCGAGGGCGATGTCCTGTCGATTCTCAATGACTACCAGTTCCGTCATCAGATCGATCTGATTGTGATGGGCGCCTATGGCCACTCGCGTATCCGTCAGTTTTTCGTTGGTTCGCATACCCGTAATATGGTCAGCCATAGCAAAGTACCGTTACTGCTCCTGCGCTAAAGCAGCGGTTATTCAATGAAAAGGGGCCGTTGGCCCCTTTTTCTGTCTGGTATAAATAGCCTGTGTCAGCTCCGGTTGGCTACTTCTTGAGCCCGCTTGTTAAGCCAGAAGTAGAGTACAGGCACAACAAACAAGGTTAATGTGGTCGCCGAAATAATGCCGCCAATCACCACAGTGGCGAGTGGCCGCTGCACTTTCCGTCATCAGATCGATCTGATTGTGATGGGCGCCTATGGCCACTCGCGTATCCGTCAGTTCTTCGTTGGTTCGCATACCCGCAATATGGTCAGCCACAGCAAAGTACCTATTCTGCTGCTGCGTTGAGGCAGCGGTTATTTAATGAAAAGGGGCCAACGGCCCCTTTTTTCTGTCTGGTATAAATAGCCTGTGTCAGCTTCGGCTGGCTTTTTGTTGAGTCCGCTTGTTAAGCCAGAAGTAGAGCACAGGCACAACAAACAAGGTTAATGTGGTCGCCGAAATAATGCCGCCAATCACCACAGTGGCGAGTGGCCGCTGCACTTCTGCGCCAATACCCGTATTCAAAGCCATCGGTACGAAGCCAAGCCCCGCAACCAGAGCTGTCATCAATACCGGGCGCAAACGCATGGTCGCGCCCTGAATGACAGCGTCGCGCAGCGCAAGGCGACGCCCTGATCCCGCAGCTGGCGAATAAAGGTCAGCATGACGAGGCCGTTCAGTACCGAGATTCCGGACAGTGCGATAAAGCCCACGGCCGCTGAGATCGACATAGGCATATCTCTCAACCACAGCAGGAATATTCCGCCGGTCAGGGCCAGTGGTACACCACTGAAGATAATTAAGGCATCACGCAGATTCCCGAACGCCGACACCAGCACGAAGAGAATAAGTGCCAGAGTCGCCGGTACCACCCAGCGCAGCGTTTTCTCGGCAGACTGAAGCTGCTCGAAGGTCCCGCCGTATTCCAACCAGTAGCCACTGGGCAAATCGATCTCGGACATGGCCCTTCGCTGGACCTCTCCGACAAAACTCCCCAGATCGCGACCCCGTACGTTGGCACTGATAACAATGCGACGTTTGCCGTTTTCACGGCTGACCTGTGCCGGCGCGGGCGCGAGAACAACCTCTGCGATCTCGCTCACAGGCACAAACCCGCCACCTGCAAGCGGTACAGGAAGCGCTTTGATCAGCTCGGTATTCTGGCGCAGAGATTCGGGAAATCTGACGACTAACGGAATACGTTGGTCACCACGATAGATCAGCCCCGCCTGTTGTCCGCCGACAGCCGTCGATAGCAGAGACTGAATATCATCCACCGTTAAACCATAGGCTGCCAATTTCTGGCGTTTGGGGTGAAGGGTTAATACGGGTAGACCTGTGACCTGCTCGACCCGGACATCGGCGCTGCCGTCCACTGAGTTCAGCAGGGCAGCAACCTCATTTGCTGCAGTAAGAAGGTGATTCAGGTCATCACCGAACACTTTGACGCCGAGGTCTGCGCGTACTCCAGAGATCAGTTCGTTGAAGCGCATCTGGATTGGCTGAGTGAACTCATAGTTGTTCCCCGGTAATTCACGCACGCTGGCTTCAAATCTGCTCAACCAGATCTGCTTTATGCCGTTCCGGATCTGGCCATTCTGCCTTTGGCTTGAGAATAACGAAGGTGTCCGCGACGTTGGGTGGCATAGGGTCGGTCGCGACCTCTGGGGTGCCAAGCCGGGAGAAAACGGTCTTAACCTCCGGAAAGGTAAGCAGGCGTTCCTCGAGTAAAACCTGCATATCTAACGACTGTTGCAGAGATGTGCCCGGAATTCGTAAGGCATGAAGCGCGATATCTCCTTCATCCAGCTGAGGAATGAATTCTGAACCTAGGCGAGTGCTGAGAATCAAGGCGCCAACGATAAGCAGGGCGGCTGAGCCGATCATCATCACAGGAACACCCAGGGCAGTACGCAGAAGTCGCTCATAGATTGACTGGTAGCCGGATCGCTCTGATTCGACAGACGACCCGCCAGATGGCTCGGTATGATGAACGCCTGGCCCGTTTCTCAGAAATACAGCGATGGCGGCAGGCACGAGCGTGATACTGATGACCATAGCGGAGAGCAGGGCGATCACCACGGTTGCGGCCATCGGGTGAAACATCTTTCCTTCAATGCCGGTGAGGCTGAAGATGGGGATATACACCAATGTGATAATGGCGACGCCAAAGAGGCTGGGCTTAATCACCTCTGCGGTTGCTGAGTAAACCAGTTCAAGACGCTCGCGCAAGGTAAGGCCTGTCGGGCTGGCATTCAGGCGCCTCACGCAGTTTTCGACGATGATGACAGCGCCATCAACGATCAGGCCGAAGTCCAGAGCGCCCAGACTCATCAGGTTGGCAGATAC
>PDUK01000113.1 GCA_006212115.1 Thalassolituus sp.
CCCGCAGAGAATCAGGTGAGCGTCAGGCCGACGACTCACCGCCACTGACAACATATTCGACAGCATCCATGACAGGCTCAAGATCTTTCTGCCAATCCATAGCCTCGTTGTAGAGACCCTCGAGGCTTTTCAGAAAATCCATCACCAGACTTAACATGCGCTCTTCCTGCTCTTCATGCAGCCCCAGTGTGAGCAGCTCTTCCCGCAGCTCCAGTTTTACGTCGTCGCGCTCGCTAGCTGCACGCGCTTTCATCTGATCCTGACGATGCTGCACATCGATCAATGCCTGTTTCACATCCGCCACTACATCCAGCAGCTTGTCCTTCTGACGCAGGCGCTCTTCCATATTCAGGCTACTGACACGCGCATCCGCCGCACTTAACACCACTGCGAGGTGATCTTTAATACGACCAAAACGCGCCGCGTCTTCATAAGGGGTATTTTTTATAAGCAGCGACGTTCGCGGATAATTCACCAGCATGCGGCGTCCAAACTCCATAATACGACCACCACCATGCCCCGACTGCATCAGGTCTTGCTCCAAGGGCGACGTTGACCCGGCATGCGAGTAATAATGCGGCCACTCATCACCTTCAAGCCAACAAGAAAAGACTGCATTCAACCCAAACCATGAAAGCAAACTCAGAAGCGCCTGCGCCAGCTCGTCGAGCTTCTGGCACATGGATATCTGTTCTATAAAGCGCACGATTTCCCCCTGCTCAGCAGAGTGTGTCATTGCTTCAAATGCCGCTTGTTTGGCGTTCTCGGCGCTGTCGAGAAGTTCCCGTTCGTAACGTCGCTGATGCATGGCACGGGTTACTTTCGCCTGCAAGTCAGCCACATCGAAAGGCTTACTCACGTAGTCGTCTACACCCGCCTCGTATATCGCTAATCGCGTATCGATATTCAGGTTATCGCCAACATAAATTACGGGGATACCGGCAGTATTGGGATGCTCCCGTAACATGCGGAACAGCTCATCGTCGCTGCTTCCCATGCCTGATCCGTCGAGCACAATGCAGTCCGACTCTTTATCGCCGGAGGCGAGAAATTCCTCGACATTACTGAATCCGGATACATCCAGATGACTGAGAATATGACCCAGTAGAAACACCGAATGCTTTTCGCTGTCCAGAACAACAACCTTACCTGGCATTTCCTTCCTCTTGGCTGAAAAAACTACATGCTTGTTGAGATACTTATAAATAAAGACCACAAGCTGCAATCCGTCCAGACAAGTAACCCGCCATTTTGTAAGGAAAGCTAAGACTCAGCTAAATAGAAGGAACTCACTACCCTGACCTGAGTCAATACAGGCGAACCCAGCCGAGATATTCTGGAGTTATCCCTACAGGAGATACGCTATGAACGTCGAACACCATGACCTCCACCACGACTTCCCAGATATGTCTGAACAAATCCGGGAGCTGAAAATGAATGACCGCCATTTTGCCCGACTCTTCGATGAATACCACGAGCTCGACAAAGAAGTCCGGAAAATTGAAGAAGACACCACACCCGCCTCAGACGACACACTAGACGCATTACGCATTAAACGTGTGCACCTGAAAGACGACCTCTACGCCATGCTAAAAGAGGCATGATTCTCAGGCCCTGGGGATGTCCCCCAGGGTCAGATACAGGGACACCAACGCGAGCAAGTAACTTTGGCGAGCACTGATCATGGCATCCTGTGCACTGAAGAAAGTTCGCTGTGCACTTAACAGATTCGTGAAATCCGTGTCTCCGGAATCAAAACGGATCTGCGCAAGACTCAGAAGCCGCCGGTTGTTATCCAGAACCGCCTCACTGTTTGCCAGCTCGTGAACCTGATAATCCAGCTCACTTAACGCATCCAGCGCTTCAACCATCGCCGCCGAGACCTTCGTGCGATATTCAATGCGCGCCACCCGCTCCGCGGATTCTGCCTGAGCTATCTGAGCCCGGATTTTCCCGCCGTCAATCAAAGGCATCGCCAGGCTCTCACCGAACGAAAACGCCCACCCTGTCGGACTCAGCACGTCCGATGCAGACAAACCAGCACTCAGGCTCAACGACGGCCAACGGCTGGTTTCCGCTTGCCAGACCGACGCGTGGCTCTGCCACAATGCAATCGCGGCCTGCTGAATATCCGGGCGTTGCGTCAGAAGCTGCGCAGGCTGAATGTCCGCCACAGAAGGCAGGGTCAGCTCGTCCAAAGTCATCACCACCTCGGGTACAGAGAGCTGCTGCGAACCAATCAGAAACGCCAAAGCCCGCTTCTGGTTAGCCAGACTGACCTCAAGGCCTGCCAAGCGGCTAAGCAATGACAGCGTTGTATTCCGTTGCTGAGCGAGCTCGACACCGGAGACAACACCGGCCTCAAATTTCACCTGCATGATCCGCTCCAGCTCCTGACTGGCAGCAAGGTTGCTGTTTGCTAGGCGCAGACTTTCCTGAGCCGCGATTAAGGCAATATATTGCTGCACGACTTGCCCTGTCAGGGTCATCTCAACGCTGCGCAGTGCCAGTCGCTGGCTTTCTAACGCCAGTTCGGCACTGTCGATATCCGTCGCCCGACGGGCCCAAAGATCTATTTCGTAACCTGCCGAAAAACTCAAGCTTGAGCTGTTTGCAAAACCTGCATCGCTTTCATCCAGATTCCGACGCTGGCTGGCTCCGGCGCGGGCAGACAGAGATGGCCAACTATCCGCTTTAGACTGGCGCAGGGACGCATTTGCGGCAGTTAAGCGCTCAACTGCGATCTGAACATCCGGGTTACCCTGCATGGCGGCATCCAACAAACCATTAAGCTCATCGCTCCCCAACTGGCGCCACCAATCCGCTGCAGGCGTCACCGCGTCACTCTGGTTGAACCATTCTTGCGGAGGCAGATCAACAGGCTCAGGTTCGAGGTTGCGCAACGGACTGCTACAGGACACCAGCAGAGTCGATGCAGCAACGAACGCCAGTGAAGTAAGTCGTATTAACGGCATCATTCAATCCTCCGCCAGTGCATCAATAGGGTTCAGGCGAGATGCCTGACGAGCGGGCGCATGACCAAAAACAATCCCGACCAGCACAGCCGAAGCAAAGGCCAGAACCGGCGGTAATAATGAGAAGGCGATGGCGATATTAAACTGTCCCAGTAACCACGCCACGCCAACCCCGAGCAACAGCCCTACCGCGCCACCAAAGCAGCAGACGACCAACGCCTCAATATTAAACTGGCGCAGAATATCTCCGGGCTTCGCGCCGGTTGCCATGCGCAACCCGATTTCCCGACGTCGCTCAGATACGCTGACCAGCATGATATTCATCACGCCGATGCCTCCAACGAATAATGAAATCGCCGCCACCGAGCCGAGTAACCAGGTCATGGTGTCCTGCGTTTCCCCAACGGCTTCGATCAGGGAGGCTGTATTACGAACCATAAAATCCTCACGACCATGGCGCTGTAACATCAGACGCTCAACCGAAGCCTGAACTTCATCCAGCTGATCGGTCGATTCTACTTTTATCGTGATGGTACTAAGGTGATCCCGACCAAATACCCGCACGCGACCGGTCGACAACGGTATAAGCATCATCTCGTCCATATCCGAACCACCGGATGTTGCTCCTTTCGCCTCCAGCACACCGATCACCTGATAGACGGCACTTTTGAGAAATACGTACTGACCGATGGGCTCTTCCCCATTGGTAAACAACTCTTCGGCCACCGTCTGACCAATCACAATCACCGGTGCCATGCTGTCCATGTCCTGCTGGGTAAAGAACACACCACGGGCCATACCCCAGTCACGGACATGAATGTAATCCGGAGTCGTACCCTGAATGCGGCCATTGTAATCACGGTTTCCAAAGCGAATGGTTGCCCGGCTGTTACGCTCCGGAGCGACGTAACTAACGCCCGGCAGACGACTGACCGCTTCACCATCCTGAACCGTCAGCGTTGCCATCTCCCCTGACGAACGGGTATTGCCGCCGCCGGGGCGCAGCAGAAGCAGGTTCGTCCCCATGGACTCGATACGATTCAACACCTGCTGCTTACCGCCTTCACCGATCGCCATCATGGCCACGACTGCACCCACACCGATGATAATGCCGAGCAGAGTCAGGGCGGTTCGGAACCAATTGAATCGCAGCGCCTTCAGAGCGATCACCACAGACTCAATCAAGCCAACTGAGGCAAACGCAGTAGGGGCATCTGTCGTGGCGGGCATATCCAGGGTTGGAGCCGGGGCGGTATCGGCCTGAATACGCCCGTCGCGTATTTCGATCTGGCGGTCTGCATGTTTCGCGACTTCCGCGTCGTGTGTAATCAGAATGACGGTGCTGCCCTCTTCATTCAGCTGTTTCAGTAGCGCCAGAACTTGCTTGCCACTGTCAGAGTCAAGTGCGCCCGTTGGCTCATCGGCCAGAATCACCTCGGCGCCATTGATCATGGCGCGGGCAATGGATACACGCTGCTGCTGACCGCCTGATAACTCACCCGGCTTGTGACCCGCACGTTCTCCAAGCCCTAACTTATCCAATAACAGCTCTGCACGTTCGAGGCGCTCTTCGCTGGGCACATGAGCATAGGTCGCGGGCAAGGCAACGTTTTCTCTAGCGGTTAACGGCGCCAGAAGTTGATAGCGCTGAAAAACAAACCCAAAGGTTTTCAGGCGTAACGCCGCCAATTGGTCGGGCGTCATATCTGCCACGTTATGCCCGTTTACCCGAAAGCAACCGGAGGTCGGTGTGTCGAGACAGCCGAGAATATTCATCAATGTCGACTTGCCCGATCCCGATTGCCCCATCACGGCAACGAACTCACCTCTGTTGATGGTCAAGGTAACGTCGTCCAATGCCTTAACCACCGTATCGCCTGCCTGATAATGGCGACTGACATGAGTAATCTGAATCAGCGGCGGCTGAGACTGATCAGAAGCCACGGCGACCACCCATACGTGGCGTTGAGGTATTACCGAACGTCCGCGCCTGTTCGCCACCGCTGCTTTGTTCACTGCCTGCGATAACGGCGTCTCCCAGTTCCAAGCCAGCCCGGATCTGAGCGTGAGTGCGGCTAACGATTCCCAGCTCAACTTTCACGCGCTCTTCTTCATTGCCTGCTGGAACACGAGCAAAGGCACCACGCGGAGTACGTCTTACTGCCGCCAGCGGCACCAGCAACACATCCTGTGCAGACTCTTCCACAAAAAAGACCTGCGTGCTCA
>PDUK01000114.1 GCA_006212115.1 Thalassolituus sp.
TAAGTAACGTCTCAAGCTAACCAGAGGCTAAGGTGCGGTCAAGGTTGATAACTTATTGTTGCCCAGAGATAGCTAATGCGGTGGCCACCGCTGCAGTCCGGTTCTCTACACCCAATTTGCGAAAAACCGGTTCCAGATGTTTATTGACCGTTCGCGGGCTCATTTCAAGAATCTGGGCAATCTCCTGATTGGTCTTGCCACGGCTCAGCCAAAACAGCACCTGCGCTTCTCGTTCGGTCAACTCAAACGCCGCCTGCAGAGCATGCCGGGCACTCGCTTCTTCGTTGATGACAAAACGCATCAGATACTCACCAGGTAGAGGCCGCCCGAGATAACGCACACTGATTTCGGAGTCCATACCGCTAAGGCGCTTGCTGGCGTTGCGTTCGGGTTGGCGCAGTAACCAGGCCGGTAAGTCGGATTTCAGAGCCGCCTGACAATCCGCCAAGTGGCAGCCGTTATGTTGCAATAACTCCTCTGCGCACTCGGTAATCCAGAGTATCTCGCCGTTGACGTCGCAGGCGAAAGCCGGTTGGCCCATTTCCTCAAGGGCACGTCGAGCACTTTTCGTGCGCTTGGCTGTTGATAAATGAACCTGAACACGCGCCAGCATTTCATCCAGGTTGACGGGCTTGGTGAGGTAATCCACTCCTCCCGATTCAAGGCCTTTAAGTACATCACTGCTGTCGGTTAAGCCCGTCAGAAATATCACTGGCACTTCGTTGGTGGAGGAATCGGCCTTCAGCGCTCGACAGGCTTCAAAGCCATCCATTCCCGGCATCATGGCATCCAGTAAAATCAGATCAGGCGTCATCATTTTCGCAATGTTAACCGCCTGCTCACCATCCATAGCGACCAGAATGGTGTAACCCGCCGCGGCCAACGCCTCGTTCATAAAAGCGAGAGACTCAGGGGTGTCATCGGCAATCAGAATCGTGCCTGCTGAATTTTCAGGGATCATGACAGTACTCCCTGATCGGTTTGATGGTCGTTAAGGTATCGCATACATATCTGTTGAATTTCGTTAAAGTGAAATGCACGAGTACACCGGCGTAAAGCAGCAGTCAGGTCCGGTGCTACGTTCTCTTTTTCGAGGTTATCCAATAGCTTTTCGATACCAGCGACATATCCTAGCTGAGCAAAAGACTGAATTTCCCGTAAGGTGGCGTCCGCGATTTTCTCATCGTTCTCTGCCTCGAGGGAAGCGTCGACTTCACCCTGAAATAGCCAAGTCAAATCAAGTAAGTGTCCAATCTGATCGAGCAACACCTGATCTTTCATGGGTTTAATAATATAGGCATCGTTGAGTCGCTCATCCGGATCGGTAGTGGCGCCGTTACCCGCCGCTGAGGCTCGATCTTCCGCATCCGCTGACACCATGATCACAGGAAAAGTCAGCCCCTGATTCCTTAAATCGCGTAGTAAAGTCCAGCCGTTGCGCCCCGGCATTGAGATATCAAGCAACAACAGATCAACGTGCGCTTCACTAAGAATCGCCTCACAGGCATCTGCATCTGAGGCCTCTAATACGGTAAAGCCCAAAGGACTGAGTGTTTCGCTGATCAGGCCGCGGTGCGATGGATCATCATCGACGGTCAAGATGGTTTTAGTCTCACCGGAATAGCCTGAAATGGTTCTTAGCGTTTGCTCTTCCACAGGCGTCGTTGTCACACTCGATAACATCATAGTCAGTCGGAATGTACTGCCATGGCCGGGCTGGCTATCGAGCGTAATTTCACCACCCATAATGTCTGCCAGTAGCTGACTGATGGTCAGTCCTAACCCTGTGCCCGGCTGCTGAGGTAAGCCCGGTTTTCGGATTCGTTCAAACGGTTGGAAGATGGTGCGGGTTTCCGCTTTCTCTATGCCCGGGCCCGTATCGGAGACGATGAACTCGGCCACCTGACTGCGATATTTTACCGTCCAGGTCACGCCGCCTTGCTGCGTATATTTAACGGCATTGGATAACAGATTAATTAAAATCTGGCGCAGGTGCTTCTCATCCGTGCGCACCCGCTCTGGCAGATAACGCGGTGCCTTATAGCTGAAGGTAATGCCCTTCGCGACCGCTTGCAGTCGGAACATTTCCGCGAGGTCACCAAGTAAGCGTTTAAGATTGACCTCGTCACGCCGGATCTCAAGTCGCCCGGCTTCGATACGGGATAGGTCCAGCAGTCCTTCAATTAAATCTGCGAGGTGTTCACCACTACGACGTATAAGGCTGACGTGACGAGACTGCTTTTCATCCAGCCCGTTACCTTTTTCCAGCAACTGGGCGTACCCCAGAACAGAATTCAGAGGGCTCCGGAGTTCATGACTGATCCCACCCAAATAACGACTTTTGGCCTGGTTAGCGGCCTCGGCCAGCTCCTTCGCTTGTTGTAGCGCTTTGTCTGTTACTTCGTGCGCCGCAATCTCCTGACTCAATAATTCGGTCTGCCTCGTCGCCTCAGCAAGCGCCAACTCACGGCTTTCATTTGCCAGTACGAACAACCAGATTAAAACACCGACGATGATCATCAGGAGCACATAAACCTGTAACAAGCTGCTACTCAATAATGCCTGAATACCATTTTCTTCCGGCGCCTGCAGTTGCACCAGCCAGAATAACAGCCCGACTATGCTGCCGATGATGGTGAGCAAACCGGTAAATTGCAGTACGCGAGGGTTAAGCTGCTCAGAGATGGAGCTGGGTAATAACGAAGAGACAAGTAACGTCATCTGGTCACTGAAGCGTGACTGGGTTTTACATTGGTCGTGGCAGCGGGACTCCAGCGTACAACATAAAGAGCAAATATGACCTTTGTACGCCGGGCATACGGCAATATCTTCGACATCAAAATGATTGTCACAGACAGTGCATTTCGCCCGTTCCATCGTTTCAGAAAGCGGAATAACATCGCGGGCGAGATAATATTTACTCCGGGTCAAAACCGCGATCACAGGCACAAGGAAAAATGCAGTCAGCAATGAGATAAACGACGACAACGCCTGTGCTGACTCCCCCCAACTGCCTGTATAGGCGAGGATTCCGCATAACGACGCAATGACCATTGCACCGAATCCGACGGGATTAATGTCGTATAAATACGCGCGTTTGAACTCAATATGCTTCGGACTCAGACCGAGCGGTTTATTGATTACCAGATCTGCAACCAGCGCACCGACCCAGGCAACCGCAACATTCGAATAAATGCCGAGAATATGCTCGAGTGACTCGTACACCCCAAGTGCCATTACTAGAATGGCAATCATCACATTGAAGAATAACCAGACTACACGACCGGGGTGACTGTGAGTCAGACGGGAAAAAAAGTTTGACCAGGCAATGGAGCCGGCGTAGGCATTCGTCACATTAATTTTGACCTGACAGAGAATCACAAAGATACCGGTCAGGGCCATCACGGCCAAAGGAGAATCCGTGAGGTAGCTGAACGCCACAGCGTACATATGCGTGGGATCACCAGCCTCGTCAAAGCCCAGTCCATGGTTCAGTGCCAGTACAACCAGAAACGACCCCGCCAGAATTTTTAATGCCCCCATAACAATCCAGCCGGGGCCACCAATCATCAAAGCGGTCCACCAGCGCAACCTCTCCCCCTCTTTTGGCTCTGGCAAAAACCGGAGGAAGTCGACTTGTTCGCCGATTTGAGCGATCAATGAAAAAATAACAGCGGATGCCGCACCAAAATAGATCAGGCTGACTCCTTCGCCCTGATTAGGTGCAACCGGTGACTCAAAGTGCGCCCAATTACTGATGGACTGCGTCTCTTGCCAGAGAATAAAAACAAACGGTAGCAGCTGCAGCAGAATCCAGAGGGGCTGAGTCCATAGTTGAAAACGTGAAATCAGCGTAATGCCATGCGTTACCAACGGAATAACGATTAAGGCACTGACGAGATACCCTAGCCATAAAGGCACAGAAAACAGGATATCCATGGCGGATGCCATGATGGCGGCCTCCAGTGCCATAAAAATAAAGGTGAAAGACGCATAAATCAGCGACGTGACTGTCGATCCGATATAACCAAAGCCTGCTCCACGACTCAGCAAATCAATGTCGACACCGTAACGTGCGGCGTAATAACTGATGGGTATAGCAGTCAGAAAAATAATAGCGGAGACCACCATAGTGGCCAGTACCGTCGCCTGCACGCCGTAAATCAGGGTGATCGCGGCACCAATGGCCTCAAGGGCCAAAAAAGAAATGGCACCAAGCGCGGTATTCGATACCCGCGCAGCAGACCAGCGTCGAGCCCGCTTTCCGGTAAAGCGCAGCGCAAAGTCTTCCAGTGTTTGGTTGGCCACCCAGCGATTGTAATTACGGCGGTTGGTTAGCAGCTGAGGGTCGGCCATGTTGTCTCCAGGAGGTCGCTTCTTATATCCGTTGCGTCGTCATCGCGTCCTGGCATCAAAGACTAATCACATCCCGTGCCAACTTATATGCGTCAAATGACGTAGGTCTCTGGAGCGTTCAACGAATGTTGTCGTTTCGCCGTCGCAGGCATCCTGAAAAGGTCACAGCAACCACAAACTACCTAAGTGAGGCATGACCATGCGACTACCAACCTTTGAAAATACCGCGCTTGCACGGCGCGGCTTTCTGAAAAATTTACTCGCTATACCTGCTGCGCTCGTTCTGGCTAACGGCAGCCTTCCTGCTCTGGCAGATGATGCAAACACCACAGGACTTGCCGTCACCGACGACACAGTGAAAGTCGGTATTCTGCACTCTGTTACGGGCACCATGGCGATCAGTGAGACCGGTTCAGTACAAGCCGAAAAACTGGCTATCGAACAGATCAACGCCATGGGTGGTGTACTGGGTCGAAAGATTGAATACATTCAGGAAGACGGCGCCAGTGACTGGCCGACCTTCGCGGAAAAATCCAAAAAGCTCCTTGTTCAGGATAAAGTCGCGGCCGTCTTCGGTTGCTGGACTTCCGCCTCACGTAAAGCCGCTCTTCCGGTTTTTGAGCAGTACAACGGCATGCTCTACTACCCAACCTTCTACGAAGGTCTGGAGCAGTCTCCTAACGTAATTTATACAGGTCAGGAAGCGACTCAGCAGATTCTCGAAGGTCTGGACTGGGCAGCCCGCGAAAAAGGTGCGAAGAAATTCTACCTGCTCGGCTCTGACTACATCTGGCCACGTACCTCAAACAAAATTG
>PDUK01000115.1 GCA_006212115.1 Thalassolituus sp.
ATGCAGGGTCTGATGTGGCGTGCAGTGAACGAAGACGGTTCTCTGACCTACTCCTTCGTTGAATCTGTAGAAGCTTCTCACGGCGGTTATGTGGTTCGTGTACTGGGCGGTGCATTCTTCCTGACCGGTATGCTGATCATGCTGTTCAACGTGTTCATGACCACCCGCGAAGCTAAGAAAGAAGCTGCGGTTGCGGCACACGCTTAAGGAGTTTGGTAAATGAAGCACGAAACTATTGAAAAGAACTTACCACTCATGGTGGTAATGATTGTTATCGCTCTGAGCTGGGCGGGGCTCGCTGAGATTGTTCCACTCTTCTTTGATAAGAACACTCAACAACCTGCTGAAGGCCTGAAGCCGCTGACTGCACTTCAGGTTGAAGGTCGTGACATCTACATGCGTGAAGGTTGCGCGGTATGTCACACCCAGATGGTTCGTCCGTTCCGCGCGGAAACTGAGCGTTATGGTCCTCCGTCTACCTCAGGTGAACACGTTTACGAGCACCCATTCCTGTGGGGTTCTAAGCGTACTGGTCCTGATCTGGTGGGTGGTCGTTACTCTGATGAGTGGCACCGTGCGCACCTGTACAACCCACGTGACGTAGTCCCTGAATCTGTTATGCCATCTTACCCATGGCTGTTCGAAAACAAGGTTGATGGTCGTACTACACCTCGCAAACTCGAAGCTCTGCGTATGGTTGGTGTGCCTTACACCGATGCAGACATCGAAGGCGCGAAAGAAGCGGTTGACGGTGTGACTGAAATCGAAGCTCTGGTTGCTTACCTGCAGCAGCTGGGCACTGTAGTCACTAAACGGTAATCCCATGGACATTAACGACGTGCGCGGCCTCGGATCAGTGTTTGCACTGATCGCATTTCTCTCAGTCATCTGGTGGGCGTATGGCCCAAGCCGCCGCAAGCGGTTTAAAGATGATGGTGATATCCCCTTCCGGGATAACAGTGAAATGCCTGCGCGCGACGATAAAGATCGGAGTAAATAATTATGTTGAGCTCATTTTGGAGTTTCTGGGTCCAGGCGATTGTTATCGGATCCATGGTTGGCTGCGGCCTTCTGATCCTTTATACCTCTAAGGGTCAGCGCAAAGATGAAACTACCGACCAGACGACTGGTCACTCGTACGACGGTATTGAAGAACTGGACAACCCGCTGCCACGCTGGTGGGTATTCATGTTCTGGGGCACCATCGTTTATGGTTTTGGTTACCTGCTGGTTTACGGCCTGGCAAACTTTGACGGTATCGGCAAAGTCACTGTCGATGGCGAAGAAGTAACCTGGACAGCAACTAACCAGTGGAAAGCGGAAGTACAGGCGTTCGACGAGAAAGTTGCACCTCTGTATGCCGAATACCTGGCAACTCCGGTTGCTGAACTGGCTAAGAACGAAGCTGCTCTGCAGACTGGTCAGCGTCTGTTTAAAAGCTACTGTGCTGTATGTCATGGCTCCAATGCTATGGGTGCTCAGGGCTTCCCGAACCTGACCGACCACGACTGGCTGTACGGCGGCGAAGCGGACACCATCAAACAGACCATCATGTACGGTCGCCAGGGCGCTATGCCTGCCTGGGGCGCTGCACTGGGTGATGAGGGTGTGAAAGACATGGCTCAGTACGTTCGCAGCCTGTCTGGTCTGGAGCACGATGCTGAAGCCGCTGAAAAAGCAGCACCTAAGTACCAGCAGCTGTGTGTTGCCTGTCACGGTGCAGAAGGTAAAGGTATGCAGCTGGTTGGCGCACCTAACCTGACCGACGAAATCTGGCTGTATGGTGGTTCTACCAAGCAGATCGAAACGACTCTTCGTTACGGTCGTGCCGGTAAGATGCCTGCACAGGCTGAGATCCTGGGCGAAGAAAAAGTCCACGTTCTTTCGGCATACGTTTATTCTCTGTCTCAGGACAAATAATCGGTCGGGGACTCCGCACCCCGCCTGATCTGGATTACTTGAGCCAGAGCAATAAACACAGAAAAAGCGGCCCACGGGCCGCTTTTTTTGTCCCGGCAAGTCAGCAAAAACTATATAATCAGATCGTTATATAAATCGTTGCCCTGCTCTGCCTGGCAACATTCCGGTCGCAGCCACATGGTGATAGGTAGTTATGAGCGAGATCCCGGTCAAAGACGTCACTCCAAAACCTGAAAAGTCTTCCGAAACCGTCAATATGTATCAGAAGCGCGAAAAGATTTATGTGCGCGAAGTTGAGGGGCTTTTTCAGAAAATCCGGACCTGGTCCCTGTGGGCTCTGATGCTGGGCTACTTTGGTACGGCCTGGCTTGACTGGGGAGACCGTCAGGCGGTTCTCTTCGACCTGCCTGCCCGTCAGTTTCATATATTCAACGTTACCTTCTGGCCGCAGGATTTTATGCTGCTGTCCTGGGCGCTGATTATCTGTGCCTTCGGCCTGTTCACTATCACCAACTTTGCCGGCCGGATCTGGTGTGGCTACACCTGTCCTCAGTCAGCATGGTCGTTTATTTTCATGTGGATTGAAGAGCGTGCTGAGGGCACCCGCAATGCACGCATCAAGCTCGATAAAGAGCCCCTGAGCGCAACTAAAGTACGCAAGAAGGCAATCAAACATATCGGCTGGTTGATTGTCGCGTTCTGGACGGGTGTGACGTTTGTCGGCTACTTCACGCCGATCCGCGAATTAGTGCCAGATCTTTTCACCTTCGGCGACATCGGTAGCTGGGGCCTGTTCTGGATTGGCTTCTTCACCGTGGCGACCTACGTAAACGCAGGCTGGATGCGCGAACAGGTATGCATTTACATGTGCCCATACGCACGCTTCCAGTCGGTGATGTATGACACCGATACGCTGGCCGTCTCGTATGACTTCAATCGTGGTGAGCCACGCGGCAAGCGTTCCAAAAAAGCAAAGGCCGAAGGTGATACCAACCAGCTCGGTGACTGTGTTGATTGCTCTCTGTGTGTTCAGGTCTGTCCGACCGGTATTGATATCCGCGACGGCCTGCAGTACCAGTGTATTGGCTGTGCGCTCTGTATTGACGCCTGCGATTCGATCATGGAAAAGCTCGATAAACCTAAGGGCCTGATCCGCTACACCACTGAAAATGAACTCGAAGGCAAGAAAACCCATATTCTGCGCCCCCGCCTGTTTGGTTACGCAGCGGCGCTGATCATTATGATTGGTGGTCTGGGTTATTCGATTGTCAGCCGTACGCCTTTTGAACTTGATATCGAACGCGACCGAGGCCGCCTGTATCAGCTCACGGTGAACGACACGATTCAGAACGCCTATACACTGAAATTAATGAATATGTCCCAGGAGGCGCACACCTATATTCTGAGCGTCGAAGGACTGGATGGACTTCGCCTGCTCGGTAATACCGAGTATTCCCTGGACGTTAACCAGCTTCACGAAACAACTATTAACCTGGAGATTGATCCGGAAGAAACCCGGATGCCTGCCAGTAAAGCCAATATCGAATTCGTGATCACCAATAAAGAAACCGGCGAAGAAGTGACCCGGGAAGAAAGCCGCTTTATTGCCCCACGGGCTTAAGGTACTTCCTGACACTTTGCAGCTGGAGCTGTTGCGCCTGAGTCGTTAAACTTGGGCGCAATTTTTTTACTTTTCCGGATACTGAGCATGACGAGCGAAAAGCACACTCCCTGGTACAAAGAACCCATGATGTTGATTGTCGCAGGCGTGCCCTTCGCAGCGGTGATCTGGGGTGGAGTTATGCTCTCTCTGGCACTCGACAGCAAAGATTCTCTGGTCAGCAACAGCTACTACAAAGACGGCATGAGCTACACCCAGGACAAGCGCTTTCATGAAGAAGCCCGTCGCCTGAACGTACGTGGTGAAATCGTCTTTACTGAAAGCGAAATCATTGTAGATATCAGTGGTGACATGCCTGAACTGCCTTCGTCGCTGCAGTTGCAGCTGATTCACCCGACGCTTGAAGAACGTGACACCACACTCTTCCTGCAACAGACGCCTGACGGCCACTACGTGACAGCGAATGATATGACGTTACCGCAGAAGCGGAACATCTGGCTGACCAGCCCGGATCAGGAATGGCGTGTCACAGCCCTCAGCATGATTGAAGCTGGTAAGAAGATTCAGACCGTTATTCCATGACCTCAGCCGAATCCTGCTTCCATTGTGGAGAGGCACTGAAGGCCGGACAACGCTGGACAGCAACCATCAATGGCAACGACGAACCTATGTGCTGTCCCGGCTGCAAAGCCGTGGCCGAGACCATCGTTGCTTCCGGACTGAAAGACTACTACCGCCACCGTACAGAACTCCCCCAGCTTTCTCCCGCTACTGAAGACGACGAAGTGCTTACCGCACGGGAATCTCTCGCACTGTATGACAGCGCAGCCCTGCAACGGCAGTTTGTCGCCTCCGAAGGTACCGCCCGGGAAGCGACTCTGGTCATTGATGGCATCAGTTGCGCAGCCTGTGGCTGGCTGATTGAGCACAGGGTTAACCAGCTCAATGGCGTCGAGCGCGCCACGCTGAACCTGTCGAATCACCGTCTGGTGATACGTTGGCAGGCCGACGACATTGCACTCTCTCAGGTGTTTGAGGCCATCTACCGGCTGGGTTACAAAGCGGCCCCCTTCTCTGCCACAGAAGACGACGCCCGCCGTGACCGCGAGGGCAAACAGGCAATACGTCGCCTGGCGGTCGCCGGCATTGGAATGATGCAGGTAATGATGCTGGCGGTGCCACTCTATGCAGGTATGGCACAGCAGTATGAAATTTTTATGCGCTTCGCCTCGATGATACTGACCCTTCCGGTTGTACTTTTCAGCGCACGTCCGTTTTTCGATGCCGCTATCCGCGACCTGAAGTCCCGCCACCTGACGATGGATGTCCCGGTTTCTCTGGCCATTATTCTCGCGTTTGGCGCCAGTATCTGGAGTACATTCAATCAGGGAGTCGAGGTGTACTTTGACTCCGTCTGCATGTTTACCTTTCTGCTGCTTCTGGGGCGCTTTCTGGAAATGCGGGCGCGCCACCGGATGGGCAAGGCCGGCAATAACCTGATGACCCTGCTGCCTAATGTCGCGCTTAAAACCGGCAGCGATGGTGAGACTGTTATCGCCGCGGAAGATATCTGTCGCGGAGACCGCCTGTTACTCAAGCCAGGCTACCCGGTGCCTGCCGATGGCATAGTGATCAGCGGCCATAGCACGGTCGATGAATCTGCCCTGACCGGCGAATATATGCCCGTCACAAAAGCCCCCGGCGATCGCCTGATCGGCGGCACCATGAACGTCGAAAGCCCCTTAACGATGGAAGTCACCGACACAGGAGCAGACGCACAGTTGTCGACCATTGTGCGCCTGATGGACCGGGCACAGCAGGAAAAGCCCAAAGTCGCTCTGATTGCCGACAGTATCGCCAGCCGCTTTGTTGCTGCGGTATTGATCATTTCTGGCTCTGTGTTTGGCTACTGGGCATTTCAGGGGAACGACCACGCGTTTTTCATCGCGCTCTCCGTTCTGGTTGTCACCTGCCCCTGCGCGCTCTCTCTGGCCACGCCGACAGCGCTGACCGCAGCCACCACCGCACTGCGTGAACAGGGGCTGTTGATCAGCAAAGGACATGTGCT
>PDUK01000223.1 GCA_006212115.1 Thalassolituus sp.
GTTGTCACCGCTGCGCACTTTGTAATACACCTTGCGCACTTCCTCGCGCTGACCGTCAGACTCGGTGGTCCAGATAGTAAGCTTCTGGCCAACTTTGAGTGGGTCGCCCGGTGCCATGCCATTCCAGCGACTCAGTTTATTAACCGAGGTGTCGTACATGCGGGCAATCTTCCAGAAGCTGTCCCCATTTTTGACGCGATAATCGACACGTTGTGATCGATTCGCTGTCTGGCCAGAGTTTTGTTTCCGGGTCAGGCGTTCATTCAGGCTTAAACCGTACTCGCCGCCGGCTTTCAACGCCGACGGGATTAGAAGATGCTGGCCTGCGTAAATGGTGTCTGATTTTAACTGGTTGGCGCTACGCACAACGTCAGCAGTGATGTTGTGTTTCCGGGCAATAGTGATCAGGCTGTCGCCCGACCGAACCACGTAACGTTGCCATTTTAGCCTTGAGTTTTCATCCAGCTTGGAGAGATTTTCACGATAGAGAAACTCCTGCGTCGCAGGAATCAGAACTTCGTGGGGGCCTTCGGGGTGAGTTGCCCAGCGATTAAACTGTGGATTCAGGCGATAAATCTCATCGAGGTCGGTGTCCGCCAGTTCGGCGACCTGTGACAGGTCAATCTGACCACCTGTTGGTACGACAGCGAAGTAGGGGGCATCTTCGATATCTTTCCATGCAATCTCGTGGTCTTCTCTGTGTTTAAGCAGGTAAGAAATTGCGACGAGTTTGGGCACATAAGCACGGGTCTCCTTGGGAAGATCCAGACTCCAGAAGTCGGTGCTTAATCCTTTGCGTTTGTTCTTCCTTATGGCTTTTCTCACTGTGCCTGCACCTGAGTTGTAACTGGCAAGCGCAAGCATCCAGTCTCCGTCGAAGCGACCGGCGAGGTATTCGAGGTAATCCAGGGCTGCGTTTGTTGCACTGCGGATATCCCGGCGACCGTCATGCCACCAGTCTTGATGAAGCCCGTAGGCCCGCCCCGTTGACGGTATAAACTGCCACGCCCGAAGCACGGCCATGGCTGTAGGCGAAGGGGTCGAAGGCACTTTCTACTACCGGGAGCAAAGCCAGTTCGCCCGGAATCTCACGACGTTCAACTTCACTCGCAATGTAATGGAGATAGCGACGAGCACGATCCGATACCTGTTCGAGGTGGCGGGGATGCTTAAGATACCAACCCATGTGGCGTTTTACGCGCTCATTTGAGGTGTCCAGTTCAAGCCCGAAGTTACTGACGACGCGATCCCATGAAGTTGCCGGCGCAAGAGGCTCAGAGAACTCTTTTTCAGTTTCTGGGGCGGTCTGAGGGGGTGGCGATACGTCGCTGGTTGACTGCTCTGGCACGATACCTGCGATGTTGTCTTCAGAGGCAGGCTCGTTTTTCGGGGCGATGGAACTGCACGCTGACAGGACAGCCGTCAGCAGGCATACTTGCAATAACTTCATACAACTGGTGTCTGACTACGTTTTCCTGTCAGTCTATCAGCATAATCCATGCCCGCAAGGCCGCAAGGCGAACAGTGTCAAATGAAACACGGCCACAGAATAAAAACCCAGGTTCAGAAACGATGGTTAAGCCGCAAAGACACGCAGCGACTGATGGCGCTGGAGGGGTCCTGGCTTGAAGAGAGAGTCTCGCATTTGCGAGGACGGCATCTGCTTTACGCCGGCGTAGATTCAGACCCTAAGTTCCTGAGTCGTAGTCGGGCAGATCATACGTTCCGGGTTGGTTTGCCCTGGCAGAAGGGGCTGGTCGACTGTCAGGCACGTATCGATAATGCGCACTGGCCGTTCCCTGACGAGACGCTGGATGTGGTCGTTCTGCAGCATGCGCTTGATATGACAAACCGGCCACACCAGCTGGTTCGCGAAGCAACCCGATCGCTTGTTTCTGGAGGCTATCTGGTTGTGGTTGGGTTTAATCCCTACAGCACATGGGGCGGTGTCCGGTGGCTGCGGACCATGTCGACAGAATTGCCCTGGGTGTCGAACCCTGTCGCACCATTACGTTTGTCGGACTGGCTTATGCTTCTCGACTTCCGCGTAGAAAATATCACCACAGCGGCGCATTTATGGCCGATGAAAATTGGTTCTGAAGCTATGAGCCGCCGCGTAGACCGGGTTCTGGCAGGCAACCGGGTGGTGGCTGGAAATATATATCTTCTGGTCGCACGTAAAACCGTTGCAGGCATGACAACGATTCGTTCAGGGCGTAAAGTGCGGCGCGAACCAAAACTGGGCTTCGCGATTCCTGCGACCAGAAAGCCTGTATCCAGAACCAAAGGATCACTGTAAGACATGAAAGTAGAGCTGTTCACCGATGGTGCGTGCAAGGGTAACCCAGGCCCGGGAGGCTGGGGCGCATTGTTAAAATACGGCGCAATGAGAAAGAACTGTGGGGCGGTGAAGACAATACGACGAACAATCGTATGGAGCTCATGGCCGCAATCGAAGGACTGAAAGCCCTGACTCGTCCTTGCCAGGTTATCCTGACCACAGATTCAAAATACGTAAAACAAGGCATCAATCAATGGTTGGCTGGCTGGAAGAAAAACGGCTGGAAAACGGCATCAAAGCAACCGGTGAAAAATAAGGATTTGTGGCAGGCTCTTGATGGGGAGTGTTCGCGCCACGAGGTTGAATGGCATTGGGTAAAAGGACATGCCGGCCACGCTGGCAATGAACGGGCCGACCAACTGGCAAACCGTGGTGCAGCAGAGGCAGTAAAATGAGACAGGTAGTACTTGATACGGAAACCACCGGTATTGGCGATGGTCACAGAATCATCGAAATCGGCTGTGTTGAGGTCATAAAACGCAAGTTGACCGGACGCGGCATTATCACGTTTACATCAATCCTGAGCGGCCTATTGATGAAGAGGCTGCAGAGGTTCACGGCATCACCAACGAATGGCTGATTGAGCAGGGCGCGCCCGTTTTCGGTCAGGTCGTTGACGATTTCCGCTCTTTTATCGATGGCGCTCAGCTTGTTATTCACAACGCGCCGTTCGACGTCGGTATGATGGATGCGGAATTCTCGCGCCTGAATATGACGCCAACCCGGGATTTCTGTGGCATCCTCGATACCCTCGTGATGGCTCGTCAGATGCACCCGGGTGCCCGGGCGAGTCTTGATGCACTGTGTAAGCGGTATGGCATAGACAACTCGCATCGTGAGCTTCACGGCGCATTGCTCGATGCTGAAATTCTGGCTGATGTTTATCTGATGATGACAGGTGGCCAGACTGATCTCGCTCTTGGGGAAGACGAGTCAGATTCGGAGGTCGTTGAGCTGGACCTGGGAGACATCCATGTCGATGCGGCAGCACTGAAGGTCGTCAGGGCGACCAACGAAGAAACCGCAGCACACGAAGCGTTTCTGGACTTGATAGATAAGAAAAGTGAAGGGGCGCTGTGGCGTCGCTCTTAATAATAAAAAACTGAATAGCGAAACTGCGAAGGCGAGCACGGATTTATCAACCAGG
>PDUK01000116.1 GCA_006212115.1 Thalassolituus sp.
GCGATGGAGAGCGAAGTTCGGCGCATAGAGCAGAAGTACAGTCGCTACCGCGATGCCAGTGTGCTCAGTCAGATTAACGCCAGTGCTGGTGGGCATCCGGTTGAAATCGATAACGAAACCCAGTGGCTTCTTGATTATGCCCGTGTTGGCTTTGAACAAAGCGATGGGCTGTTCGATATTACTTCTGGTGTTCTACGTCGGGTCTGGGATTTTAAGGCCGGTCTTATGCCTACTGCTGCTCAGCTAGAGCCGGTCCGGCGGAAGATCGGCTTTGACCGCATCACCGTCAGCAATCATTGCATTGCCTTACCGGAGGGGGTGGAAATCGACTTCGGCGGTATTGGCAAAGAATACGCGGCTGACGCTGTTGCAGAGATGGCCCGCAAAGCCGGCATTGTCTCCGGGATTATCGATCTTGGCGGAGATCTGCATGTGCTCGGCCCGAAAGCGGATGGCGCGCCCTGGACGCTTGGCGTGCGCAATCCACGGTGTCCGCAGCAGGCTAATGCCTCCTTACCGGTCTATCAGGGAGGCATGGCCAGTAGTGGTGATTATGAGCGCTACTTTGAGCGGGATGGAAAACGTTACTGCCATATTCTTAACCCTGTGACTGGCCACCCTGCTTCGCATTGGGCTTCCGTCACTGTGGTCGCTCCCAGCTGCCTGCTGGCGGGTACACTCTCGACCATCGCCATGTTGAAGGAAGAAGCCGGAGAGGAGTGGCTGCGTGAACAGCAAGTAAGCGCATTGCTCATTCGCCCGGATTTATCATTGCTCAGTCTGACTGATCGCTAACCTGTGATAAACTCGCGCCCTTTCTTTCTTGCTGAATAAACCAGTCATGAGTACATCTGAACAGCAGCTCCGTGCTGGCGCTGACGCCCTCGGCATTGCCGTAACCGATGCAGAATTTACTGCCCTGCTCGGCTATTTGTCGCTTCTGCAAAAGTGGAATAAAGCCTACAACCTGACTGCCATTCGTGATGAACCCGGCATGGTCGCGCTGCATCTGCTGGACAGTCTGGCGGTGCATCCGGCCGTTCAGGAAGCCGACAACATTATTGATGTGGGTACGGGACCTGGCCTTCCGGGCATCGTGTTGGCGATTATGAATCCGCAGAAGCGCTTCACGCTGCTCGACAGCAACGGCAAGAAAACCCGTTTTATGTTTCAGGCAAAGACCTCTCTGTCATTGGAAAACGTCACCATCGTTAATGACCGTGTTGAGGCGTATCATCCCCCCCAACCTTTCGATATGATTATCAGCCGCGCCTTTGCATCTCTGGCCGATATGACCACTTGGTGTCAGCATCTGCGTGCGGAGAAGGGTTGTTTTCTGGCCATGAAAGGGCAATATCCACAGCAGGAAATCGATGATCTGAAGGGGCAGTTTGAGGTTTCTCAGGTTACCGAACTTCGCGTTCCGGGCGTCGATGGTGAGCGTCATCTGCTGCGCTTGATGCCCCTCGTCTCATAAGGACCAAACTGCGTGACTCATATTTTTGCGATTGCTAACCAGAAAGGCGGTGTGGGTAAAACCACAACAGCGGTCAACCTGGCGGCCTCGTTGGCGGCAACCAAGCGTCGTGTGTTGCTGATTGATCTTGATCCGCAAGGCAATGCGACCATGGGGTGCGGCGTCGACAAATACGAAGTCGAGCGCTCTATGTACGATGTACTGGTATCCAATTGCAGTGCTGGCCAAGCGAGAACTCCGGCCGCGGAAGCGAAGTTCGATGTTCTGCCTGCCAATGGCGACCTTACCGCTGCGGAAGTAGAGCTGATGGAAGTCAGCGGACGTGAACAACGCTTGAGTAACGCCCTAAAGCCGCTGTTGCCTGAATATGACTACATCCTGATCGACTGCCCTCCTTCGCTGAATATGCTGACGTTGAACGCGCTTGTCGCAGCTCAGGGTATTCTGATTCCGATGCAGTGTGAGTACTACGCGCTGGAAGGTCTGAGTGCGCTGATGCAGACCATCAGTTCGATACAGTCAGGGCCAAATCCGCAGTTAGAGATTACCGGGCTCATCCGTACTATGTACGATCCACGCAACAGCCTGACGAAAGACGTGTCGGAACAGCTGACAAATCATTTTGGTGACAAACTATTCACCTCGGTGATCCCTCGCAATGTCCGGCTTGCCGAGGCGCCCAGTCATGGATTACCCGTACTTCTGTACGACAAAGCCTCCAAGGGAGCATTGGCTTACCTCGCACTGGCAGGCGAACTCAATCGACGTATGAAAGCGACCCGCTAACACCGAACGGGCAAACGGAAAAGACAGATGGTAACAAAGAAAAAACGTGGTTTAGGTCGTGGTCTGGATGCACTGCTCGCCAGTTCAAACAGCGCAGCGGTGTCAGTGTCTGACGACAGTGCTGCTGGGTCAGCGGTAACATCAGGCGACGCGGAGCAAGCCGCACCAGCAGGTGACAACGAGTTACGCCACCTTCCTGTCGAATGGATACATCCCGGACGCTACCAGCCTCGTCGTGATATCCAGCCGGAAGCGCTGGAAGAACTCGCTGCCTCTATTAAGGCACAGGGCTTGATGCAGCCGATTGTGGTGCGCCCGCTGCCAGAACAGACAGATCGTTATGAAATCATTGCCGGTGAGCGTCGCTGGCGTGCGAGTCAGCTGGCTCAGTTGGATCGTGTTCCGGCGCTGATACGTGATGTGCCTGATGAGGCCGCCATCGCAATGGCGCTGATCGAAAATATTCAGCGAGAAAACCTCAATCCGATGGAAGAGGCCATGGCTTTGCACCGTTTGCAGCATGAGTTTGAACTCACGCAAATGGAAGTGGCAGAAGCCGTGGGTAAAAATCGCGCGACGGTGGCCAACCTGCTGCGTCTGATGAACCTCAATGATGATGTCAAAGTACTGTTAGAGCACGGTGACATCGAGATGGGCCACGCTCGCGCTTTACTTGGTTTGCCGCTTGAGCAACAAAGCAGCGCAGCTTCCGATGTTGTCGCCCGGGCACTGACAGTCCGACAGACCGAAGCGCTGGTGCGTAACCTGTTGGATGGCAAAGACGCCGCGAAAGAGGGCAAGCCCGCTGCCAATCCCGACATTCAGCGTCTTGAACGCATGTTAGGTGATCGACTCGGTGCAAAGGTTGCGATTCAGCACTCGGCCAAAGGCAAGGGTAAGCTGGTGATCAACTATACCAATCTTGATGAGCTGGACGGAATCCTCGAACACATAAAGTAGAGTGCTTTAAGAAGAGTGCTTTAAAAAGAGCGCCTTGCTGGTGGACTAACCTGTCAGTACAGCGCTGAATGCGGGGTGTGTGGCTAAACTTTTCTATGAAGAGGAGTTTGCTATGAAATATGTCGCCAGCCTGCTGTTGTTTGTTCCTGTCTTAGCCCTTGCTACGCCCCGCCCCATGATGATGCTGGATGATTCGTCACTGAGCGACACGCGGGTCGACTATCTGACCGGCCTCGAGAAACAGCGCAGCGGTGAAGCCAGTGGCGACGATGAAGCGGCTGTAATGCCGAAGCAGGAGCCAGATGCTCGCGGCGAACTTCCCGTTCTGACACCGGCCTCTGTGCCAACCGCTATACCCCTGCCAAGTAAAGGGATATCGGTGCAGATTACGCCACGCTGATAGGCTATCTGTCACCGTCCCACCTGTTTTACGTCATCTATGACCATCATCTTCGGCCATGTCGCTCGCGACGGGCAAATATCTCACTGATTCCGCGTGCTTGCTGTTGAAGCGCGGGCCTCTAGCCCCTATAATCCTCGCGCCCTGAAAATGGGTTATTCAAACAGAGCGTTGCAAATTCAGCATCAAACGTGGAGCACAGGTTGTCTTCGATACCGCGTCCACCGGTTTACAGGATCATCATTTTACAACTGATCCTCACCCTGATAGCTGGTGCTCTGGCCTGGTTGCATAGCGATGTGGCCGCCAAATCGGCATTGCTGGGAGGACTGACATGCGCCCTCCCCAACGCCTACTTTATCTGGCGAGCGTTCCGCTACACAGGTGCACGGTCGGCCACTCAGGTGGTGCAATCGTTTTACCAGGGAGAATCCTGGAAGTTTGTGCTCACAGCGTTGTGTTTTGGTGTCATCTTCCAACGCGTTGAGCCTCTGAATGTTCTGGCACTGTTTGCTGGTTTTATAACAGTGCAGCTGGGGCATATCGCCTCAGCGAGAATTGCCAATTTATAAACCTTAAAATCTGAGAGTGTACGATGGCTGGTAACTCCCAAGAGTATATTTCGCACCACCTTACGAACCTGACCTACGGCAAACTGCCAGCGGGCTACGTTCGTGAAAATAAAGACGGCACGACTACCGAGCTGACTGAAGCAACCTGGACTTTCGCTCACGGCGGCGCTGAAGCGTCTGCAATGGGTTTCAACGCGGTTCACGTTGACTCACTGGGCTGGTCTTTCGGTCTTGGCGCCCTGATCATGTTCCTGTTCTGGCGCATGGCTAAGAAAGCAACCACAGGCGTACCAAGCGGTTTCCTGAACTTCGTTGAGATGATCGTTGAGTTCATCGACAACACCGTCAAAGAATCTTTCCACGGTCGCAGCAAGCTCGTAGCACCATTGGCGCTGACCATCTTCACCTGGGTCTTCATGATGAACTTCATGGACCTTATCCCAGTTGACGTATTACCTACCCTAGCTATGGCTGTGGGCATTGATTACATGAAAGTCGTACCGTCCACTGATGTGAACGTGACTCTGGGTATGGCTATCTTCGTATTCGCTCTGATGATCTTCTACTCGATCAAGATCAAGGGCATCGGCGGCTTCGTCGCTGAACTGACGCTGCAACCATTCAGCGCTAAGAATCCTGTTGTTCAGGCCATCTTCATCCCAGTGAACTTCTTCCTGGAGATCGTTGCCCTGATCGCGAAACCTATCTCACTGGGTCTGCGTCTGTTCGGAAACATGTACGCCGGCGAGATGATCTTTATCCTTATCGCACTGATGTTCTCTGCGGGTATTGCACTGGGTCTTATGGCTGGTGTTCTGCAGTGGGCTTGGGCGGTATTCCACATTTTGGTGATCACACTGCAAGCGTTCATTTTCATGATGTTGACCATCGTGTATC
>PDUK01000117.1 GCA_006212115.1 Thalassolituus sp.
AAGCGTTAAACTCAGCCATCGTATGGTTCAGTATCATTCTTTGCGTACTGGTTGGCCCCTTTATTGTCTTCGGGTGTGTGTGGCTGTTTAATCAACTTTATCAGCCCCTGACTGTGATAGGGAGTGGTACTCAGGTCATTGCGTCCGGGAACTATAACTTCCGTTTACCAGAAAATCTGGATCAGGAATTTCATTCGCTGGTGCAGTCGCTGAACCAGTTAGCTGGAAAAATGGCTGAGCACGAAAAACAAGAAGAAGTGATGCGGACTCAGCTTCAGATCGAAGTCGACCAGAGAACATCTGAGCTGACAGAGGCGAACCGGCAACTGACCTTGATTGATGCCCGACGAAAGCAATTTATTGCCGACATATCACATGAACTACGTACGCCGCTGACGGTGATTCGAGGGGAGGCGCAGGTGACTCTGCGTCAGAATGATCCAGCGATGGAAGATTATCGCGCTGCCCTGCAAACGGTGCTGGATCAGGTTGTTGGGTTGAGTGTGTTGGTTGACGATCTGCTCTTGCTGGCGCGGGCCGAGATTAATCAACTGCGGCTGCTCGTTGAAGATATTGATGTCGTCGATGTTATCGAAAGCCAGCTCGAGCAGTGGCAGCGGAAAATGCCACTGCGAAGCTTCTCTCTTGAGAAGGTGGGGCTGCAGGAATCGACGCTCACTATTGCCGCCGATGAACAGCGCCTGCGCCAGATTATTACTATTCTGTTGGACAACGCCACGCGTTACTCTGAACCGGATTCCGCCATTGATGTGTTGTTGAATGCGACGGCTGAGGCGATAAAAATTCAAGTGAAGGACTACGGCTCCGGTATTTCTCCCGCCGACTTACAGTATATCTTTGAGCGTTTTGTGCGTTTTAAACCGCGCACAGACGGCGCCGGACTCGGTTTGTCGATTGCACGTGCGCTGGTCGAGGCTCATCATGGTGAGATCCGGGCGGAGTCTGAGCAAGGTCAGGGCTCGGTCTTTACTGTGGTCATCCCAAGGCAGCGACCAATATGAAAATACTTATCGCCGATGACGAATTACCGCTGCTCAGCTTTCTCAAGCGAGGTCTCGAGGCAGAGGGATACGAGGTGATTGCAGAGAGTGATGTGCACAACTTAATTGTGACTATCAGTCAGTGCCAGCCCCAGGTTGCGGTTTTGGACCGCATGTTTGGCGATACCGATAGCCTCGTATTGCTGCAGAGCATCAAGCGCTTACCTTCGCCACCTATGGTACTGCTACTGACGGCGATGGATGATGTCAGCGACCGTGTCGATGGCTTGCGTCAGGGTGCGGATGATTACTTGTGTAAGCCTTTCGATTTTGAAGAATTGCTCGCTCGGGTACAGGTACTGAGTCGGCGGCTTGCGGTTGCTGAGCCCGTAACCAGTGACCAATTACAATGCGGCCCTTTGACCCTATACCGCGATGAGCGTATTGCCAGATATCAGACAGAAGAGCTATCGCTTACCCGTCTCGAATATGACCTGCTCGAGTATTTTGCTCAGCATGCGGGCAAAGTGCTCAGTCGTGAGCGTATTCTCAATCAGGTATGGCAGTCTGAGAAAGACCCTATGACGAATATCGTAGATGTCTACGTGAGCCGGGTTCGACAGAAACTGTCGGAGTTTGATGAGCTGGCGATTGAGACGCTTAGAGGGAACGGTTATCGGCTGACCGTAGTCAGCCGATAAAGCAGAGGGTGCTGCTTGAATAAGTCGTCGTGACTTATTTGATGACGGATAGAAGCAGTGGATTCAGAACCAGATTGCGAACTCCGTGCGCATGGTCTTCATTAAACTGATTGTCTTCACACCAGTCGGCAACCGTGTTGATATTCACCACGGCTACTTCGGGACGGACGCTCCAGCTAACCTGTAAAGGTGAACCTTTTTCGTTGTACGACGGGCCCGTTGTTGAGCCAGCGTACTGAACTGGAGTACCGGTGTTGGTTGGGATATTCGGAGCCTGGAAATAACCGTCTTTTTGCTCAACGGTCGCCAGATCGAGGAAGCTGGTAGCGGACTTGTCGTTCGCCAGAACCATCACTTGAGCTTCAACGCGCAGCTGCGGATTCATGATGTTATCGGAGAGACATGCGCCCAGAGTCGGACCTGGTTCAATCTGTGCTGTGGTATGTACGAAATGGACTTCGATGGTGTCGCCCGGTACCAGACCTTTACCTTTGGCAGCGCATACTTTGCCTTTGGTTGGCTTAAGCTGTTTTTTGCTTAATGTGCCATCGTACAGATAGCCTGTGCCAGCTCCCTGACCGTTACCATTACCCGCGTACGTGGTGAACTCACCGCCTTTGTGCTCTGCGCCAATGTGGAAGTGGATATTACACAGGTTCATTGCAGTGTGAGCTGGAGCAGCCTGAAACTGGTTGGCGTTTTCGCCGTCAAGCTGGTCAATGTCACGTGGGGACTGTGGACCAAATCCTTGTCCTGCCGTGTTTTCAGCAAGGCGTTTACGTTGCTCTGCAATAACGTCGTCAGAAACGACAACCGTTGAAGAGTATCCTGCAATAGCAACAGCAGGGACGAGAATCAGTCCTGCGATGAGAGATCGTTGTGAGTAAGCCATGGTGAGTCCTCCTTAATTGGCGAACCCAGAGTAACCATGTGGCTTAAAAAGAGCCTGAATCCATCATTAACAGAAGATTAATTTTGGCTACGCCGGTTAAACAGCGGCTTCAGTACCCTCGCCGACCCGGAAAGCGGGGATCACAAATGAGAAAGTACTGCCTTGACCTATCACAGATTCAATTTTGAGCTCTGCATTGTGGTGCTCAAGCGCATGCTTCACGATGGATAAACCCAGGCCGGAACCGCCAACAGTCGATTCGCGTGATTCATCCACCCGATAAAAACGTTCGGTGACGCGGGCCAGATGCTCAGGCGGAATACCCGGGCCTTTGTCTTTGACTGCGACTTCGAGGCCGCGGTCCATCTGAGTCAGGGAGACTCGTACCTGCTCTCCATCACCGTATTTGATGGCATTGGTGATGAGGTTGGTCAGCGCGGAGTGCATTTCGTCTTTGAAGCCATCAATCATCAGGCGGTCGTCCGCTTCGACGATCACGGAGGCGGTGTCGCTGTAGCCTTTCATCTCACCAGCGACCTGTTCGCACAGGTTGGTCAGATTAAACACCACGCCGTTGCGCTCACGGCTGGCACTTTCCAGCTTGGACAACTGGATCAGATCGTTAACCAGATTGGTCATACGATTGGACTGGCTACCCATTTGTGCGAGTGCTTTGGCTAATGGTGCCGGAATGTCCATGTCCGTCAGCATTTCGAGATAGCCATTGATCACGGTAAGGGGAGTGCGTAATTCGTGTGAGACATCCGCAATAAAGTCCTGGCGCATGGTCTCAACCCGTTTGCGCTCTGTGACATCACGGATCAACATGATCTTCTGGTCGACGCCAAACTCGGTGATCTGTACCTGCAGGCTGAAAGTACGGAGATCAAATTGCAGAGGTTCGCTGAAGTCCGCTTTACGGAAGTAGCGGACAAAATGCGGGGCACGAACAAGGTGGGTGATATGTTGGCCACTGTCATTTTTCCGCAGAAGCAGCATCCGGGTGGCAGCACTGTTGAAGGTGTCAATGTGGCCGACGCTGTCGAGGACAACAACACCGTCCTTTAAGGCTTCAATTCCCTGATTGTAGCGTTGGAGCATTTTTGCCTGATTAAGAAGGCGCTCTTTCAACGTCTTTTCGCGTCGGATAATCCGGTCTGCGGCGTAGCCGATCAGTCCGTTATCCTGTGGTGCAGGTCCCTGGCGATAACTCCATTTAAAAATACTGCTAGCGTGACGAATACTAAAAATCTGAGAGACGATCAGACCGACAATCAGGCCGTACAGTGGATAGTCGACAGACCAGCCCACAGCGAACCCCGCCAGAATAATAATACTGACTCTCAGCAATTCACGCTGAAGTGCACCTTGATACAAGCTCAGCTACCTCACTGATTATTCTGCGGAGAAACGATACCCACTTCCTCTGACGGTTTGTATCAGACGTTCGTGGTCATTGATCGAAATGGCTTTGCGTAACCGACGGATATGAACATCCACCGTACGTTCGTCGATGTACACGTTGCCACCCCAGACTTTATCGAGAAGTTGCTCACGTGAAAAAACCCGGTTTGGATGGCGCATGAAAAACTCGAGTAGCTTGTACTCTTTGGGCCCCATAGTGATAACGGTACCGTCAATGCGGCACAACTGCTCGTCAGGATGGCAGCTGAGGGCGCCGATGCTGAGTTGGTCGTTACTGGAAGCTGCACTGCGGCGCAGTACTGCTTTAACCCGAGCGTTTAATTCACGGGGTGAGAATGGTTTAGTGACGTAATCGTCTGCACCGCACTCAAGGCCTTTGATCTTGTCTTCTTCTTCCGAGCGAGCGGTGAGGAGGATGACGGGAATATCTTTAGTGCGTTCTTCACGCTTCAGCCGCGTGGTCAGTTCGGGGCCGCTCATCATCGGCATCATCCAATCTAATACGACGAGATCGGGTTGTTCGTTGATGATCATCTGAAGTGCAATCTGCCCATTCGCTGCTTTGCGGGTTTGATATCCTGCCATCTCAAGACCCGTACAGATCAGGTCGCAGATAGCGGGCTCGTCATCGACAACGAGAATAAATCCGGCACTCATTCAGGGCACCTCTGCCTAGTGTATTCATTTTCAATGGCGGTATTGTGACATTTTTATGACCATTTTGGGCTATTATCCCACTGCAACAGTGTGTGTCTCGGCTGCTCCCCGCCAGGAAGCGTTAACTTGTTGAAAAATAGAAAATTCTTTTAAAAAAACGGTTGACGATAGCGGGGTCCGTCAGTAATATCTCCGCCCACTTAGCCGGTATAGCTCAGTTGGTAGAGCAACTGACTTGTAATCAGTAGGTCCCGAGTTCGACTCTTGGTGCCGGCACCATATAAAAGTTCAAGGGCTTCCGTAGAGATACGGAGGCCCTTGTGCTTTCTGGCCTCAAAGAATATCTTAGTTCCAAGACGTCCGAAAAGATACCCCTGTATCCACGAAAAAGAGGGGTAGATTTGGGGGTATTTCACCCCTCTGGATAGCCGATACCCCCAATGAATCGCGCTCACCAAGGAGCTGGATATGCTGACGGATTCTAAGGTCAAAGCCCTCTCGCCAAAGGACAAGAGCTACAAGGTCTCTGATACTGGTGGTCTCTTCCTTCTGATCAATCCCAACGGTGCAAAGTACTGGAGGGTGAAATATCGCTTTCTCGGTAAAGAAAAGCTCCTTTCTCTCGGTGTGTATCCTGAAGTTAGCCTGGCTAAAGCACGAAAGGGGCGGGATGACGCAAAAGAGCAATTGCGAGATGGCATAGACCCCAGCCTCCTTAAGCAGCAACAGAAAGCACTGAAAGAACTAGGAGCGGAGAATAGCTTTACAGCTATCGCCCTTGAGTGGCACAAGCGGCAGCAAGCGACTTGGGCACCGATTACCGCCACTCGCATTATGGCGATACTAGAGCGGGA
>PDUK01000118.1 GCA_006212115.1 Thalassolituus sp.
GGTCTGAACGTAACTTGTTCCAACTGTAGAGAGACAACTCAAGTAGATTTCGGTCTAACCCTCGTTCGTTAGGAGCAAGCGACGTAACCCGATCGAAGCGAGCCTGAATCGATTCCGCTGAACGGTTAAGAAGGTACTCCGCATCAAACGCCCCCAGGTGGTAATAAGGCCAAAGGGGCCTACCTTCCATCGCCCGCTCATAAAGTGCGACCACTCTTTCAAGAAGCGCCTCACGTTCAGCACCCAATGGAAGCGCCACAGCGTAAGCTCGTAAATAAGAAGCGTAAGAAGCCGCAGCAGTAGAGTGCCAGGGGGCAAGCGTCAGAGCAGCCTCAAAATATGGATTGGTCGAAGCATCTGATTCTGAGGCTTTCCCTATTTCAACCAGCAGGGAAACAAACGCTAGATAGAATGCAAATAAGGCTGGGATAAAGAGAAACCATAAGTAACGGGCAATCATCCCCGTCACTCGTGGCTTATTGGTAGAGCTAGAACTCATTAGCCTTCAGCAGACTTCGATGAATATCCGTACACGTCATAATAGCCCGCGTAAGAGTCGGCGTACTTAGCTTCACGATCTATATTCACCTGATTCAGCACCACACCCAACACGCGCGCGTTGTTGTTATCAAGCTTACCTAAGCCGTCCTGAGCGAGCTTATCTTTAGTCGCGTCCGCCTTAACGACATAAACAACACCGTCTACCAGGGCGGAGAGATAAAGCGCATCGCTTACGGCCTGCATTGGTGCTGAGTCAATAATAATGCGCTGATAACGGCTGCGAAGCCTATCAAGTATATCGCGGAAATTCTTAGAACCCAGCAACTCAAGAGGATTAGGAGGAATAGGCCCGGCTGATACTACATCAATGCCCAATTCAGGGCGCGGCTGAATACATTCGTCGAGCATTTCCGGATAGGCGACCGCGTTAGACAGACCCGGTACATTTGGAGCCAATCCAAGTTTCTTAGCAACTGACGGACGACGCATGTCGCAGTCAATTAACAAAGTTTTCTCCATCTGCCCAAAGGCTTCCGCTATATTCGTCGAAGTCGTCGTCTTACCTTCGCTAGGCACAGATGACGTCACCAGGATAACAGACGCAGGCTGCTCCATACTGGCAAGCGTCAACCCGGTACGCAAAGTACGAACAGATTCCCTGAAGCCATCCATCCCTTCACCAACGAACGCTCGCACCATCTGCTCTGCATCGCCCGCATCCTGCTTTTTTCCTACCAAAGGTAAAAGCCCAAGCATTGGTACATCTAATTTACGTTCAACGTCGTCCAGATTCTTGATCGTTGAATCCAAAATATCGAGCAGGAATGCCAGCGCTACACCAAACATTCCGCTGACGACCAGAGCTAATAGTACAATTAATTTCTTATTCGGCTTAACCGGGTCAACGGGCTTAATCGCAGGATCAACCACACGCGCACTGGCAGTCTGCAAATCACCCGTAGCACTCGTTTCACTGACGCGATTAAAGAACGCCTCATACAACTGGCGGTTGGTACGAACCTCACGCTGATATTCACTTAAGGTGAATTCAGTTCGATTGAGATTGCGTACATCTGATTTAGAATTTGTAAGCGCCTTCTCCAGCGAATTTTCTTTACTCTTAGCAACAAGGTAGTTGCTCTCAATGGAAGTAGCAATCCGCTTCATTTGAGTCAGTACTGATTCACGAACGGCCTCTAGATCAGACTCCGCAGCAATCATTTTGGGGTGAAGTGGACCATAGCGTTTTTTCAACTCAGAAACCTTAAGCTCAGCCTGAGTCTCTGAGTCTCGAAGGTTCACTACCACTGGGTTACTGATGATATTCGGTAGGCTGGACAAGTTGTCGTAATTCAACTCACCCAACGACTGCAGCTGTTCGTAAGTACCCTGCAACTCCAGTCGGCGCGCTCGTGCCTCAACTAAGGCTTCCGTGATTTGGTCTATCTCTTTAGCAACCAGAGTATCCACGCCTTCAACGTCGACCAGGTCATTCTCCTCTCGATACTGCTGCAACTTGCGTTCAGAGGCTTCGAGCTTGGCCTTTAAACCACCCAAGCGATCACTAAGCCAGCCTGCTGCTTGCTGCGTTACTTCTATTTTTGCATCCAACTGGCTTTCTATAAACTGCTGCGCCATTGCATTCGCAGCGACACGGGCCATCTCCGCAGACTCACTTTCCACAGAAACCTTCACCAGCTGAGTCTTACGCACGGGTGAAATTGAAACTGCTTCCCAGAAGGTATCGACTGTTTTCGCCAGTACCTCTTCCTCAGTGAGCGGATCAGCTTCACCCAGAATTAGCTCTTTAATGGAAAATGACTTTTTGTTTTCTGGGTGAGCAGGATTAAATTCAGGGTTATCGACCAGCCCTAATTCCAAAACAGTTCTCTTCGCAAGCTCTCGAGACTTGAGAATTTCAAACTGCGTCTGGTAGTACTCATCTGAAGGAGACCCCAGGCCATAGACCTCCTCAATAGAGAGTACTTTAGCCTCCTCCGCCTCAATCAGAATAGTCGCTGTCGCCTTGTAAACCGGCGTTATAACCAAAGCAACCAATACAGCTATGGCAGTAATCACTGCACTAAACAGTATAATTTTCTTTAATTGGCGACGAATAACTTGCCAGTAATACGAGAGATCAATAACTTCAACGGCAGCGTGATTATTTCTACCTGCACTATTCATCTGATTGTCCATAGAATTCTGCTTAGAAGAAGCCCTGTTCAATAGTAATCACGTCACCTGGACGCACGACGTCGGCAAGCTTCGCTTTGTCTTTTTTGATGGATTTGCCGTCGGCATCCTCACCCATGTTGTCCTGCACTACATAGATACGGTTCTTAGACGCGCGCTCAGTAAAACCACCAGCAATAGAAATAGCACGCTCAACAGTGAGGCCGGGATGAAATGAATAACTCCCCGGCTTTTCTACTTCGCCTGTCACATAGAATGGACGATATTCCATAATGGAAACCGAAACACTAGGGTCAACCAGATAAGGACCCTTGAGCTTCTCAAGTAACTTCAGCTCAAGCTGCTTAGGGCTTAATCCCTGAACATCAACATCACCCAACAAAGGATAAGAAATGGTCCCAGATAAACCGATGCGCAGCTCTAAGCTTAAATCAGGTTCGTCATAGACACTGATAGAAATCAGATCGCCCGCACCAAGACGGTAGACATTTTCATTGGCAAAAGACTGGAAAGATATAGCAATAAAAAGCAGGCCGAGAAAGCGCAGCATGGAGGTACTCTTCGTTAACACATCAGAATAGGTTCGGGGCTATATCAGCCCCGAACAGGCAATCTAAACTATCAGATTGCCAATACAACACCCAGAGTTATGACTTGCTGGTCGTAATCAAGACCATCCGTCGACGAATCACGCTCCGCATGCTTCAGGTTACCATACACATCCAATGCTGAAGTTGGAGAGTAAGTACCTGTAAGGCCGTATGATAGCGTGTCATCTTCACGATCATCAGCTTCGTTATAGTATGTATCGCTCGCAAGAGATACGTCTGCCGTCAGAGCAAAGAACTCAGAGAATTCATGTTCCCAACTAACCATAGAGTACTTGGTATCAATATAGTTACCTACACTACTCGCTTCGTTCGAAGACTGAGAGGTAAAAACAGTGACTGTGGAGTAGGTGCGTGGCGTCCAGATACCCTGAACTTCCCAACTGCCAGTAGTATCCGCATCAACATCACTTGAATCAAAGCTACGTTGAGCTACACCGACTTTTGCACTACCACTCAACTTACCCGTGAGCTCGTAAGACATACCGATCAGCGCTTTGGTAAGGCTACCTTCGCGCCCCTCAGTAATGATATTGTCTTCTATATAGTCGATATCGGCCACGCTCAGATCAACAAGGAAATTGCTGCGGTCACTCACGTAGACGGCGGTATCAAGACTTGCAGTTGTCTTCACATGATCGCGGTTACCGGTTGCTCCGAATCCACGGTTATTCTGGTACTCTTTTTCGTAACGGTTGAGACCAAACGTCATATTCAGCAAAGCATTGGCGCTACCGTACGTGAAGGCGGCATCCCAGATACTTTCCTCGTATTCGTCTGGATCTTGAATTTCGAGAGCCGCTGACCCTTCTCTTGTGCCAGCACCGCGGGCGTCGTGTAAAGAGTTCAGCTGTGCACTCAGTGCCAAGCTATGGCGAGAGGTCATTTCAAAATCTGCGCCGACATTTACACGAGTATCAGTGTAGTTATCGTCTTCATCTGCGGAATACGTACCTTTCTCCGCGGCAAAACCGAGAGCCAGCTGAGTCTGCCCCAGGTCAGCAGCAACTGCGATAGCTGGCGCCAGACGAGTTACTGTGGACGACTCCTTTGTCTCATCAGGCTGAAGATACACGTTATCGTTGTCTTCTACGGACAGCTCAATCGAAGGCAGCAGAGTAATACCGCTATCGAGTTGTATTCCCTGCGGCTCAACAGCATGCACGCTCAAGCTGGCCGCCATTACCGCAATACTGAGCGGTATTTTTACAGATTTCATAGTATTCCCCTTAAGAATCAAGGCCTTGCCCTCACAAAACCCTAGTATCCATTTGCCATCCATTCGCCAAACTGCGAGCAAGTCAGGCCGGTTTAGATCTCGAAAAGACAAACCTTACTGACAAGTACCCCAATACTCCTGTCAGCAGCCCCAATGATCCGAATGCAAGATCAAGCAGTTCAAAACGGCGTGAGGCCAGAACGTACTGAATGCCTTCATCAATCGATAAGGCTGCTACCAGTACGCAGCAAACGCCAATGGTACGCGTAATTGGCGCTAAATCTAACACCCGTTCCGATGCAAAACAAGCCAATACGGCCAAGATAGCCGACAATGTAAAATGCATGCTAAAATGCATGCTTTTGTCGCCGCCTAGCCAGGCTTCCAGCCCGTGTATCTGAGTTAAACCAATCTCTACCGACTTGCACGCACTTAACACGATCAATCCGATGGCATAGACCAATAAAAAGACGGCTGGCCACCGCTGTGCTTCTGATTTCATTATCTAGTGAACGTGCTTTCCAACAAACCCTTTGAAAAAGGTCAGCAGTACAATTTTCACATCCATCCACAATGACCAATTGCGGATGTAGTCCAGGTCATATTCAACACGACCTTCCATTTTATCGAGGGTATCTGTTTCACCACGATAACCGTTGATCTGCGCCCAGCCGGTGATGCCGGGTTTAACTTTGTGACGCAACATGTAGTACGGAATCAGCTTGCGGTATTCCTCGTTGTGCGCAACTGCATGGGGCCGAGGTCCAACCACCGACATACTGCCCTGCAGTACATTAATGAATTGAGGTAACTCATCCAACGATGTTCTGCGAATAAAAGCACCCACGGGGGTAATTCGAGCGTCGCCCTTCGTCGCCTGCATGACTTTGTCGCCGTTATCCATAGTCGTCATGCTGCGGAACTTCCATACTTCAATCCGGCGACCATCCAACCCATAACGAACCTGCTTGAATATCACAGGCCCCTTCGACGTAAACTTCACCGCTGCAGCAATCAATAACATCGGTATTGCTATCACAGTAAGCACAAACAGCGAAAAGACAATATCGAACATACGCTTGAGCACGTCATTGATGCCAAAGATAGGTGAGTCATACACACTCAGCGTCTGCATGTGCCCTACTTCGCTCAAACGTGCATGGAGCAGGTTATAGGTGAAAAAGTCAGGAATCAGATGGACGGATGCCGTTGTATCACCGCATTTCTCCAGAATTTCAGCAATTCGGACCTGAGCCTTAAGAGGCAAAGCGATAAAAATCACCTCGAACTTCCCCGACTGAGTCAGGTGAATAAGCTCATCAATGGTTCCCATCAACTCAACATCGTCGTGCTCAGCCATGATACGTTCATCACAACGATCGTCGAAGAAGCCCCAAAACTGATAACCGAGCTCTGGACTACGATCAATCTGCTTACGCATCTCGATTGCAGCGTCGTTGACACCCACAATGGCAACCCGGCGCGTGTTGTAACCGCGCAGACGGATTTCTTTGAGAAAGAGTCTAAAACCAAGGCGCCAGGTGCTCAACAGAAGGAGCGCACCAAGCATCCATGTGCCCATGACGAGGCGAGAAAAGTCTTCAGACACTTTGGCAAAGAAAGCCAGAACGATCAGGCCAGTCGCCACCAGCACCCAGGCTGACGAAGTCACCGTGATCATACGGAGTGCAGTCGCAGCACGCCAGGAGCGATATACCTCAAGAGACTCAGCCACAAGAAGGTAACTCATGGAAGCAATAAGGCCCGCTGTCAGGTAACCAACGTGTGGAGCAATCCCGTAACCGATCACACACACCAGCAAAGTCATCAGAATGATAGACAGATCGATAACACGATATAGAACCCCGAAAGAGTTCTCATTCGAACGGATAAGTCCTTGTTTCGTCATAACAACCTCGACAGAGAATTCCTTTTTTGCGCCACACAAAGACTAGTGACGTAACTTTGTGTGAATTATGTGACGGGGGTCCGAAAGTGTCCATCCCCCATACGAGTAAAGTTACCGTCAGGCGACTGACAATCGTTGTATTCGTACGATTCCTGAACGACTTTGTCGCAATTGAACAATTTTCATGCGATATAGATTAAAGGCACTCCGTGACATAAATATGAATTGTCAGGGAATAACTACTTGTGAATCAGAGAATTGACGCTGTATCCTACTCTTCAGCGCACTTTTAGCCTCATCATCACCATGAACAATGCGTACAGTTTTAGGGCGGTAGCGCATACGCTTAATAAAGTTCAGTAAATCCTTCTGATCCGCATGAGCACTGTATCCAGACAAGGTATACACACCAGCCAGAATGTCTGTTT
>PDUK01000119.1 GCA_006212115.1 Thalassolituus sp.
ATGCTCAGGGCCAGTATCGACAATGCAGTGGCATCTGGTCTGCCCTGCTTTGTCGTTCTGCATCCAGGCGACCATGACGTCCTGGAATCGTGTATCCCCGAAGAAGCGAGTGCCGGGATCTGCCCTGACGCAGCCCATGGCATCGGCCACAGCATTGCGTTTGGAGTGCATTCAAATCAGGACTGGGATGGCTGGATCATCGCCAGAGCGGACATGCCCTGGATTACCGCAGAGACCTATCAGTTACTGGCCCGTCACCTGGAGCTGACCGATTGCGCGCGCCCGGTCGACCGTTTTGGTCAACCCGGGTTTCCTACCGCATTCCGCCGCGAGCACGCCTTCGAGCTGATGAGCCTGAGCGGGCATCGCACTGAAGTCCGGATCATCCCTGATCGCAGAAATGTGAACGTCATCATCGACGATCAGATGATTCACAATGACGTTAACACTCCATCAGATATGCCCTGCGCCGTCTGAAATAAGCTCCCCCATAAACAGAAAGCCCCGGATATACCGGGGCTTTCTGCTGTTCACTGATGATCAGGCTTTGCCATGATCAATCAGATAGTTTTCGTAGTCTTTGCGCAGATCAACCTTCAGCAGTTTTCCTGTCGCGGTATGAGGCAGTGACTCTACAAAAATCACGGCATCAGGCATCCACCACTTCGCGATTTTATCTTCGAGATACGACAGCACTGACGCTTCATCGACTTCCGCTTCCGGATTTTTCACCGCCAGCAGAATCGGACGTTCATCCCACTTCGGATGACGAGCACCAATCACGCAGCACTCAGCAAGCTGAGGATGACCAACCGCAGCGTTTTCGAGATCGATCGAGCTGATCCATTCACCACCCGACTTAATCACATCCTTGGAACGGTCAACGATGTTCATATAGCTGTTTTCATCAATGGTGGCGACATCGCCCGTATCGAACCAGCCATTTTCGAAGCTGGAGGTATCATCGTTGTTGTAATACCCATTAACGATCCATGGCCCGCGTACTAACAGACGCCCGAACGTTTTACCGTCGCGCGGCAACTCATTGCCATCGTCATCACAGATTTTAATTTCGACACCAAAGACCGGGCGGCCCTGCTTACGCTGAAGCTGGTAACGCTCTTCTTTAGGCAGGGCAGCCATAATCCCATTGTAAGCATTGATGGTCCCGATCGGGCTCATCTCTGTCATGCCCCAGGCATGAACAACGAACGCGTCGTGTTTCTGATCAAAATCTTTGATCATCTGCAGAGGCGCCGCAGCACCGCCGATAATGACGTTCTTCACGGATTCCAGCTTCTTACCGATGCTGTCCATATGGTTCAGCAGCATCAGCCATACGGTCGGAACCCCAAGCAGAAGGTCTGGTTTTTCCGCTTCAATCAGCTCCCACAGCGAAGCCCCGTCCATCCCCGGGCCAGGGAATACCTGCTTAGCCCCGGTGATACATGCAGAATATGGCGTACCCCAGGCGTTCACATGGAACATAGGAACCACTGGCAGGAAGCACGAACTGGAAGACAGCCCCATCACCTCTTCACCCACGGAAGAGAGTGCATGCAGACAGGTTGAGCGGTGTGAATAAAGTACGCCTTTCGGGTTGCCCGTTGTCCCTGAGGTGTAGCACATGCTCGCACCTTTACGCTCATCAAATTCAGGCCACTCAAATTCATCAGATTCTGCGGCAAGAAGCGTCTCGTAGCACTGAGCATTCGGGAGCTTAGTCTCTGGCATTTTGTCTTCATCACACAGGATGATAAAGCCTTCGACATTGCCGATATGAGGCAGAATGGCTTCGAGCAGTGGCACAAAGGTCAGATCAACAAAGATATAACGGTCTTCGGCATGATTGACGATATACACCAGCTGCTCTGCGAACAGACGCGGGTTGATCGTATGCAATACCGCACCATACCCAGATACCCCGTAGTACAGCTCGAAATGACGATAATTGTTCCACGCCAGCGTCGCGATCCGGTCACCATCATTGATGTTGAGGCGCTGCAGCAGGTTCGCAACTTTACGCGCGCGCGCAGCGGCGTCTTTCATGGTGTAACGGTGGATATCGCCTTCACAGCGACGACTCACAATTTCAGAGTGCGGATGTGTCACCTCGGCATGCTGCAATAACGACGAGATAAGCAGCGGGCGATCCATCATCAGACCTTGCATAGGGGTTCTCCTGAAAGGGTGTTGTTGTTATTGGGACTTACGATAGAAAGGTCGGTCGGGAAAGACAAGGGCGTATCTGCCAAAATGCGACGAATCTCAGAACGAAAATGGCCGCCTGACGGCGGCCTTGGGCTTCGCACTGCCCGGGTCGGCAGAAATCAGGCTGTAGCCGCCTGCTTTTCTGCTGCTCTGGCTTTTGCTTTCTGCACAGCCAGGTCCTGCTCTTCGCGATAGAACTCTGATTTCCAGCGTTCAATCAATTCTGAGTTTTCGTGGTCCCAGGGGTGGAATCCTTTCTTGAACCAGTCCATATAATTCTTAATTACACCGGTAAACATGCCTTTGGGCCCGGTCATGAAACGCCAGAAACCTTTCACTTCGCGCCAGGAAGGCATTTTCTTCTGCCACCACAGCAGCTTAACTGTGTACCAGCCGATACGATGGAAGAAAAACAGGGTCGCATACACCTGACACCAGCGTAGATACTTCTGGTCACCCTCAATGCTCATAAAAGTGTCGAAAGCGACGGACTTATGTTCGATTTCTTCAACCGCATGCCAGTACAGAAGGTCCTGCACAGGCTCTGCCAGCTTATCGAGAGTCTCCGGATACGTCAGCAGGTGCTCAGCCAGAATGGCCGTCAGGTGCTCCATACAGACGGTCATCGCCAGACGGAACTTGTCTGAGCGCGGGTGTACGTGACGTTTAATATAACTGCCCAGGTCTTTATCCAGAGCAACCGCGTCAAACCCCAGATCACGAAGGATCTCATTCACACGCTCATGCTGGCGGCTGTGATGACCTTCCTGACCGATAAAGCCACGGATTTCCTGTTTCAGCTTATCGCTGGACACTTTTTCGCGATAAAGACGGACGGAATCAATAAACTCACCTTCACCTGCAGGGAACGTCGACGACAGCGCTGCAAAAAATGCAGACAGCAGAGCGTTATTGTCGAAAAAATACGGAGTTTCCAACTGCTCAAACGGCATCGACATGTGACGCGGCTTGATTTCAGGATGCTGTGCAACCGTTGCGTTCATAACTTTCTCCTCAGCAGGATCTGTTGTTGTTCTGTCTTTTCTATATTCCACCAGCCTCCCCGACTGAAACAGGTGGAAAGCAAACAATCTCCGGTGAAAAAAAACACAGTCGCTACTCAGGTATAGTTGCCCGCCGGCGGTTCCCCGGCATAATAGTCACGATATCCACTAACGCCGGACGCCAATATGCCAACCATCTGGGTCGATGCTGACGCCACCCCGAAACCCGTCAGAGAAGTCATCTGCCGGGCTGCCATACGCACAAACACAACGACCTGCTTTGTGGCCAACCATCGGGTGCCTGTCACGCCTTCGCCCTGTATCACCGCCCTGCAGGTCGAGCCAGGCTTTGATGTTGCCGACAACCTGATTGCGCAGCGTGCTCAGCCGGGCGATCTGGTGATTACCCAGGACATTCCTCTGGCGGCCGAAGTGCTGGAGAAGCAGGTTGAAGCCATTAATAACCGCGGTGAAACCTACAACCCACAAACCATTCGTCAGAAACTCAATATGCGGGATTTCATGGAAACCTTGCGATCGTCTGGTGTTCAGAGTGGAGGCCCGGCGGCTTTTTCAGATAAGGACAAACAGGCGTTTGCCAACTCTCTGGATCGCTGGCTGACCCGGTCCCAGCGAGCAAAACCGTGAAGATCTGCATACTCGGCGCCGGTGCAATAGGGTGCTATCTCGGTGGCGCACTGTCCGCAGCCGGCGCCGATGTCACCCTTATCGTTCGTCCCCGTATAGAGACCGAACTCAAAGACGCGGGTCAGATTCACCTGAGTGATTATCAGGGTCTGTCACTGGATGCCCCCCTGCCCCAGCTATCAACAAGCGCCGATACTCTGGTCAGCGCAGATGTGATTCTGTTGACGGTAAAGTGTGCGGCAGTCGCCTCAGCAACAGAAGAAATCGCCCGGTTCGCCCGCCCTCAGGTACCAGTGGTCGCTCTGCAGAATGGTATCGGTAGTGAAGAATCCCTGAAGGATCTGCCGAATCCGGTAATACAGGGGATTGTCGGCTTTAACGTTGCCCCCCTGGGTAAAGGCTGCTTTCACCGGGGGACAGAGGGCGACGTCTACACATCTGCACTCTCGTGCGGAGACTCGCTGAACCACTATTTCTCTCAGGTTGGCTTTGCGCTGAAACAAACGGATGAGTTTGAAGCTTTGCGCTGGGCCAAGCTTCAGTTAAATCTCAATAATGCGATCAACGCATTGAGCGATATGCCGTTAAAAAGCGAGCTGGAAACCCGCACATACCGCAAAGTGCTCAGCGAAGCCATGAATGAACTCATCGCCGTGGCCGACGCACGTCAGCTACAACTTCCCCAGCTCACCAGGCTGCCCGCGCGCTGGCTACCCAAACTGATCCGCGTACCCGATTTTCTGTTTCGCCGACTGGCGTCAAGCATGCTGGCCATTGATCCGGAAGCGCGCTCGTCTATGTGGGAAGATCTGAATTCAGGGCGCAGAACAGAAGTAGACTTTATTAATGGCGCTGTGGTCAGAGAATCAGAAAGGCTCGGCCTGAACGCCCCTGCAAACCGGGCACTCATAGAGCTGATACACGAAATTGAAACCGGGTGCCGGATCGCAGGAATGTCTGGTGAAGATATTCTGCAACATATAA
>PDUK01000120.1 GCA_006212115.1 Thalassolituus sp.
CAGTCTTGTCATTAAGGGCCCGTTTTCATCCAGGAATGGATTGCTATGGTAGTTAACCGATTTAGTGAATACCCAGGCAAGGAGTTGTTATGAAAACCAGACGCTCAATGTTATCAACGATCGTCCTTGCTTCTCTTACCTGTATCAGTGGTTGTATGAGTGATGCTTCCAACGCAGATAATCTAAGCTCTCCCGCTGGCGTGTGGTTTATTCAAAGCACCATGAGCGATGAGATAAACCATGCGGGTACGGATATCATTACCCAGATGTCAGGTCGTCAGCTCGTTGTGCTGGAGGAAACGGGTCGTGGGGAATTCAGACTGCATGACTGCACCTCAAATTTCACACCGCTCACTCTGAGCCTGAGGAATGCCAATCTACGAGGCGCTTACTCTCTGACCGACCAGGCCGCCAATACGCCCTACAATGAGTCAGGGACCTTGAAGATCACAATAGAGGACAACATGATGAGCGGTCACTACAAACAGGTCGACCGCAATCTCGATGGCTCCTGGGACAGTGAACAGTCTGCCTATTTTGAAGGACACAGAATCAGCGCCGCCCAGACGCTTGAGGCGCTCAGCCGCAGCGAGATCCACCACATTCTTGGCAACGGAATAAACCGGTCAGCTGATACTCCTGTATTAGGAACGACCTGTGCGGGGGTGGCGAGCGTTACAACGGACGGTACGGTCAGGGCAAAGCCAGCCACACCAGCCGTTGCAGATCTGTTAAGGCCTGAGCGTCAGCCAGAAGACCTCGTCGTAGCAACAGACATCGGACGCTGATTTATTCAGCGCCCTATATCTCCATCGAATCTACATTCTGGAAGCCACGCGGTAACTTAGCAGCCAGTGGCTCCCGTCGTGGTCAAGCCTGTGCCGTACTCGCCTTTGCCATGACTACTGGTAAGCTAAGGACTGACACAACCTCTGAAGACATTCAGGGTATCCTTCACCCAGAACCTCCGCAGGAAATAATAGTCGCGGCAGAATGCTCACGAGGAGCGCGAGGCCCTTCGACGGCGGAAACCAAACGCCAGTGCGGCAATCGACAGCCAGAGCACCGATACTGCACCGCCAGTTGAGGCTTCACCATCGTCGCTGCCCGGATTCTCCGGCGCACTCTCGAGCCTGCGGAAGGCAATATCGACAGCACAATCCTGCTCTGGGGCAACGGTGTAGACCAGATCATTCAACGAGCCATTGCAGCCCGACGCCGATTCCACCGCGAAGCCCTCGTCAGGCAGAAGGAGAATCTCCTGCTCTGTTCCATGAGTGAGAGGAGCAACCTCTTCGTACACGACTTCGCCACCACTGGTCACCGAAATAGTGATGTCGTAAGTACGCAGACCGAAATACGCGTTGATATCGCAATGACCAGTCATTTCCTCAACGACATAGATTCCCTCGTCATTCAGTTCACCGGCACACCCGGAAATGGAGCGCAGCTCGTAGCCTGCATCTGCGGCAACCGCGAACGCCACTTCAGTACCGAACTCACGGGTCGCGCCTTCCGCCATTGTCAGTGCGCCACCCGCGCTGACATTCAGAGTAATATCGAACACCCGCGGGCGGAACGTAGCCGCAACGGAGCAGGCTTCAGTGACGGCGGCGGTTGTATATAACGGCCCCGCCAGTTCACCACCACAACCTGTCACTTCAGCGATCTCATACCCCTCATCCGCAATAATGTGCAGCCGGGTCACTGCTCCGTGCGCTGGAGTCACACTATCCACAGGCACAATACGGCCATGCCCGCCGGGCGCGAGTGTCAGCGGATAGGTAATCTGCTCAAACAGGGCCGCGACATAGCAGTCATCGGTAATGCCAGACGTGGTGTAGGTTGACCCGTCCAGCGTACCGTCGCAGCCGTAAATATCGCTGATCTGATAGCCCTCGTCTGGGGTGATCTCAAATGACGTTGTATTGCCTTCCGTAACACGCTGCACTTCGACTGGCGTGATTGAGCCACCGGCTGTACTGGTGGCGAAGACGAAGTAATATCTTTCGAAGTCGGCGGTGACCGTGCAGTCGGTTTCGACGTTATCAATACGGAACGTACTGCCCGTCAGAGTCCCGCCACAGCCCGATGCTGTCGTCAGCATGTAGCCATCATCAGCAGCGACATGCATTTCCAGCGCACTTCCGGTGGCGACCCGGCTTGTTTCCGGACTGAAGCGACCATGCTCGGCCTGTGCCGTGACCTCTGCATATTCAATGCTGAGACGATATTGCAGACGAACCTGGGTTTCCCAGTCGGAGCCATCGGCGCTCGACCAGACATCATTAAACTTCTGATCCCCCGTACCACCGACTACCCAGAGTCTGTCATCGAAGACTTCCAGGCCATGGTGGCCGCGAATGCCGAAGCCTGGGTCCATGCTGTATGACGTCCAGCTGACACCGTCGTCAGAGGCCCAGACGTCGTTGACGTATTTCTCGCTGAAATGCTGGTTCTGCCCCCCCACCAGCCAAAGCTTACCTTGCCATTCTTTGACCTGATGAAAAGCGCGGGAATCAAACGACGCTGGCCCACTCTCCTCAATCCAATCCACACCATCCGTCGATGACCAGATATCATTTTTAAAGCTGCCATCGCGTCCAGCAATGACGAACAGCTTGCCTGCGAATGACACCAGACCGGCACCGGTACGATATCCAAATGGCGCCGCCGTATTTCTCTGCTCCCAGTTGATACCGTCCGATGATGACCAGACGACAGGAGCATCTGCCTGTCCCGGCGCGTGTGCAGTCACAACAAACATCTCACCGTTGTGAACCGCCGCCTGCACTCCCTGGTTTGCCACAAACGGTGCCGCTTCCAGCTCCCGAACCCAGGTCAGGCCATCCGCTGAACTCCAGATATCAATATCACGGGTGGGTCCACCACCGATCAGCCAGAGACGGTCTGCAAACACCAAAACATCGTGCCCAGAGCGTTCACCAAAAGGCGCATCCTGGACCTTGCGGTACCATTGATAACCATCGGCTGATGACCAGATGTCGGCTAATCCCTCTTGGGTATCGCCGCCGATCACCCAGAACTTGTCGTCAAAGGCAACGACGGCATGACCTGAACGAGGGCTGAAGTGTGTCTCCCGCACTCTCTGATTCCACTCCACCAGATCCCACGAGAGCCAGACACTGCCGGTACGATGACGGTCAGCGCGCTGACCACCAATGGCATAAAACGCTTCTCCTACCTGAACCAGTCGCTGACGCGCACAGCTGAAGCTGCCGGTATCTACTGTTTCACGAATCCACTCTGCTCCATTAGCCGAGGACCAGACGTCACACACCGGGAAACCCTCGTCTCCGCCAAGAACCCATATCCGACCATCATGAACAGCAGACTCGTGATGGGAACGATCGCTGAAGCCAGTCGCCGCGGTTTCCTGTGTCCAGTTGATGCCGTCCACGCTTGACCAAACATCAGACACTCTAACATTCTCCTGATGGCTGCCGGCAATCAGGAACAGTTTATTATTGAACACACGTAAGGTATGCCCGAGGCGGGCACTGAAACCCGCATCCGCAGTTTCCATTTCCCAGTTTTCGCCATCTTTACTCGACCAAACATCGCTCATCAGCTCGCCTGGATAGGAACCTGACTCACCCGCCACTAGCCATATCCGCTCATCGAAGATAGTCACTGCATGGCCATAACGGCCACCAAACGGCGCATCGTCCAGAAGTAACTCCCACTCATAGCCGTTATCCGACACCCAGACATCGTCTTCGTTTGACGCCCCAGCATTACCACCAATCAGAAACAAGCGGCCGTTAAATTCCACCAGCTCAGCCAGATAACGACCTAGGTCAGAGTGATTACCTTCCTTCAGCCAGTTCACCCCATCGCGCGACGACCAGATATCACCCGATGGCGAGTACACCCAGAATCTGTCTTTAAAATAAATCGCCTCGTGGCGATCCATGGCTGGAAGTCCATTCACCGAGATCTCATCCCGAACCCTGTGCTTACCTAGGCCAAACGAGTATTCCGCCCCTTGATCACTGCGGAGTACAACATCGTCCAGAGACAAAGACTCAATAACATCCTTTGCACATTGCTCAGGTCCGCCGTCCGGACATTGGGAGTTTGCAACGCGTCTGAATTCAAGATCCAGCGCAGCGGGAGTGACCGTCAGGTCGGTGCCCGAATCAGACACCGAAGCTGTCACAGAAAAGTTGTGATTCTCGGTAGTCGTCGCCTTAGCGATAAAAGGAAGTAAAAGAAGTAGAAACAGAAGTGAGGGGCGAGCTGCGGCCACCGTGCTCTCCTTAGCTTGGTAAATGAGGACCGCAGTATATTGAACATCAAATAAATGATCTACCGCGTAGCGGTCAGCCAACCTCCATCGAATCTACATTCTGGAAGCCACGCGGTAACTTGTTTCCGCGGCGGCCACGCTCGCCCTGATAGTGTTCAAGATCAGAGAACTTGAGCTTAAGGTGACGCTTGCCGGCATGAACCAACAGGGTATCCCCTTCTTTGAAAGCCAGCGTGGCAACCATCAGCTCTTCTCTGGCAGCCGCCCGGGTGCCGTTGATGTTGATCATCTTGTTGCCTTTACCGCGCGCCATCTGTGGGAGATCAGCCGCAGGGAAGACCAGCATCCGTCCTTCATTACTCACCGCAGCAATCCAGCTCTTATCCGGTTCGTCGATGAGCGTCGGAGGCAGCACTTTTGCGTTGGTCGGCACAGTAACCAGTGTCTTACCGGCTTTGTTTTTACTCTGCATGTCAGCGAGAGTACCGATAAAGCCATAGCCCGCGTCGGTGCTTAGCAGGTAACGGT
>PDUK01000121.1 GCA_006212115.1 Thalassolituus sp.
TGTCATTGTTACTACTGCCAGTCATGCTGGCCGTATTATTTGCAGTTATCCGACCCGACCTGAAACACAGATTTACAGCTGAACACGAAGCCCTAGAATGGACGCAGCCACGCCTGATGACGCTGGGGATATTTGGAGTAACGGTACTCTGCTGGATATTCAGCTCACCGCTGAATAAGTTCCTCGGAGGCCTGCCCAAGTTCGACACCATCATTGCCATCAGCGCCATTATTGCGCTGGGCTTAAGCCGCGTCGTCACCTGGAAACAAATAGAAAAAACCACCGACTGGGGCGTGCTCTTATTATTCGGCGGTGGTATCTGCTTAAGCGCCGTACTCAAAGCGACCGGCACCAGCGTGTTCTTAGCCGATCATATTGGCGGCTTCTTACAAGGCGCCCCGTTGATTCTGGTGATTATGGCCATCGTGACCTTTGTAGTATTCCTGACTGAATTCGCCAGTAACACCGCCAGTGCGGCTTTACTTGTGCCCGTGTTTGCCGCCATCGCAGAAAGCTTAGGGATTCCGGCAGTAATACTGAGTGCGTTGATCGCCGTATCGGCGTCCTGCGCCTTTATGCTGCCGGTCGCGACGCCGCCAAATGCCATTGTTTGCAGCGGCTATGTGGCGCAGAAAGATATGATGCGGGCAGGGTTCTGGATCAACCTGAGTTGTATTGCCGTGATCAGTGGGTATGCGTGGGTGGTTTGGTGAGTATTAACAACGGATACCCTACTCAGTTTGCCTGAGTACTAAAGTCCCTGCAGCCGACTTAATAGTAAAGAGCAATACCAATATAGGGGCCGTTCAGGGATCGAGTATCCGTACTCAACTTCTTATACCCGACCTTTACCGACGCAAAATCAATTTTCATCTGTACACTCAAATCATGAGAAGACAGGTTGCCTGCCAGGGAGGGCCGGTACTCGACACCTACGTTTTTTGACGCATGGAGGAGTATTGGGGTCGTCACATAAGAATATGACTGATTCTTTTCGCCGTCTACTTTCAAAGACCCAACGCCAAAATCCACCTCAAAGTGCGATCCTAATGACATTCGATAGAGCCCATACACCTGAGAAATATCCAGCGAATCACTGGGATTTCTCTCCCGCAAACGAGACTGCCCATACCCAACAGCAACAGCTCCGTAGCCAGTTTCCAGTCGAAGATCCCGAGCAGAGACAGTGGACGAAGGGGTGTAAATATCTAAGTCGAAACGTATAAACGGAACCAATGGCTCGCCGGGTTGCCTATGAGAGGACACCGATCGATTAACCGCTGAAACATCAAGCCAACTATCATCATTATCTTCACCCCAAGCGCTTCCCACACGGTAAAAACTTGCCTGCCCTCCGTAAACAATAAAACCACTGGCGGTATCCAATACCAGAGAAAGAAAAGAGCAAGTGAAGTCTATGCCACAACCTTTTTTACCGCGACTCAGGTGATCTTTCTCCGTATGTTCCTTATCGTCCTCTTGACTCGAAGAAACAGATCCTGACTCGACACTGCTCTCAAATTCATCAAGCTCACCAGCCAGTAATACTCCAGAAAACGAGAGAAACAGGAGAGTGAGTAAAACCCATCTGACGGTGTTACCAAACATGGAATGCTGACCTATATCTATAGAGCAATGTATACATAGCACATTTATAATGAGGTAATCATACCCAACTTCACCAAGCCGCGAAAACCTACTCGTATCAATATCGGAGGCAGAACCTATAATGATAGAACACTAAGGAATCGGTGCTAAACACTGTCTCTACACCGGCATCCTATGCCTTTATGCTGCCGGTCGCCACACCGCCGAATGCGATTTTGTATGGCAGTGGCTATGTCGCTCAAAAAGATATGATGCGCGCTGGATTCTGGATCAACCTGAGTTGTATTGCCGTGATCAGTGGATATGCGTGGATGGTTTGGTGAATCGCTGAGTAAATCACGAGCTAAGCTCGATATTCCAGCGGTGAATCTTTCAAATTTTTTACAATAGGACGGAGCATAGGGAGATACTCTGCCTTCAGTGCTTCGACACAATTCAGATCACCGCTGAGGGTCACTGGATTACTATCAGACAACTGTTGCTGATCCGGCAGGTTGTCTGCATTTGCGTGAACATGCATGAGAATGCTCTGAGATTGATCATCCAGGCTCTCCCAGACGTAGTCTGTATTGAACAGATAACGAATAAAACCAATGAAGTCAGTATCTGCATTCTCAAGCCAGGTTGCCAGTAATTCCCGACGCGATTGGATCTCTTCTTGATAAGAGATTCCTGAGCAAAGCTCATACTCTATGACCATCCTGGGGTTTGCGAAAAAACGGCCAGTTAGAATTTTATTTAAAGACAAAGAGTAAACCAAGCTGAGAAATATAAACAAAGCTGCAAATACTTCCTGGGTAAGTCCGGAGTACTTAAATATCAATACGCTCGCTGTCATCAACGAAATGACACCAACCATGCTTGCCAAGTAATAGTTTAAAGACAGCTTTTTATAACTCGCTTCGATTCTGGATTTGCAGCTCGGGCAAGTAGATACACCACCAACCCGTGGACCCTGCATAGGGGCACCACAACTAAGACAATTGATATTTTGTGGTTGTAAAAAACTAAACAAGAGGTATCCCCTTAGCACAAGTCACCTTTCGCTTTTAATCTTTCTGGCGCTACCCTATGCAGGGCCATTGATTATGGCACTGGCTTTATTGCAGAGAAAGATGCGCTGCAAGCAGGGTTCTGGATAAGCCTGATCTGTATTGCGGTTATCATTAGGTTGCGTGAGTGGTTTGGTGATGCTTTAAAAGCAGGCATTTAATCAGTCCGGCTTTGGTGTCCGTTTCATCGCGACAAGATTAATGTCGGCTGGAGTAAATTATTATGAGCTTGGCTGAAAAACAAGTACATTCTGAACATAGTTAAAATACGTCTCATTAATGTCAAAGTTCACTATAAATGGGTCTTGACACCCAAACTTTTTATACAAAAAAATTATCTTACACAAAGTGGTACCTGCCAACTTCGCAAGGCAGTCAGTATGGACACCTTGTGCTTCACTCTCGTAGCCATAACGCTCGGAAGTAAATACTGATCTATGCTCCCTTAACGTGTCAATATCCGAATGTGAAAATAGGTAACATTGAAAAACTGGATCTATTAGCTCGTATAAAAACACTAAGTCATGAGCTTTACTTCTAAGGTCCTTTACTCTTTGATTTGGCTCATATGTTTCATTAATTTTTCCCGCATTCGTCGAAACATCCGCATTAAAGCTCTTCAGCATAATTTCTAGTGAAAGCGCACTTAGACTAGTTTGAATATAGCCTTTTACTCGGGCATGATTTTTAGCAACAAAGAAATACTCAGCCGCTGTTTCGATCATATATGGTCGAAAATCCGGAGATACCACATCATCGCAGTTCGGTTCAAAGCTCAATCCACTCAAATGTCTTCGACCTCATAACAGTTTTTTCGTGCACGTGCTCATTTCAACGCCAGTCTCCCTTCCTATGTTTCGAGCATACCCCCGTCACTACAATGAAAAGTGCCTTAGACAACACCTTTTGCCAGTTTGAAAGCGTGTGTGCTCGTTTACAACTCCGAGTCCTCTTTAACGCTTCGCTTTTCATCAAACTGGAAGATGATCCAAGCCATTGATTTTGTGAAAATATCAATTACGAAAAGAAAGTAATGAACTACTGCACATCCGGCCTCCTGTCCATATACGACATATCATTCAACGTCCGATACACTCCCTCGATATTCATCGTCAGCCACTCGTTGTACATTTTCAGGTCTGAATAATCAGGCAGGCGTATCTCTTTCTGAAGCTGCTGTAGCGATTTCCCTTCAAGCATCCCATCCCTTACGGCCGCATACAGTGCTTTGAGGTAACCCAGGTAGCGTTCGACATCTTCACGCTTACCGGTATCGGCATGGCCGCCGACCAGCACATCAAACTCAGGCATAGTCAGCAGTTCTTCAGTTGAGTGGATCATGCCCTGTATGTCGTAGCCCGGCAGGTTTTTGTAGGGCATGCGCCCTATCACTACCCAGTCGACAACGAACATGACGTTAGCGGGCATAAAGCGGAAGCTGATATTCCCCCGGCCGTTGTTCGGGCCGTGGTAGTGCATTTCGACGTAGCTGTCACCAAGGTCGACGCGCATGTCGTCTGTAAATGTGAGCTCCGGTATCGCGGTTGGTAATTTGGTGGCGATGATGTCTTCGGCGGCGTACTCATGGGCGATGGTAGTCGCGCCTGCTTTTTCAAAGGCGTGACCGCCGAGTGCATGATCCGGGTGGTTGTGGCTGTAAGCCATATACTTTACCGGCTGCTTGTAGCGCTTTTTGAGTTCTTTGACCAAGTAGTCAGCGGCGGCACCGCTGATTGAGTCAGCAACGAAAATGCCTTCGTCTGTGACCATGAACGCACTATGGTGTGAGCCGGTGCTGAAGCGATAAACGTTGTCTTTTATTTGCTTAATTTCGTATCTGGGTTGATCGGCTGCGGCGCTAAGCGCGAACATAAATAAGAGAGGTATAAGTGACATCGCTAACCATTCAACGTTGCTCTGATGGCTTGAGCGGTGTTTTTCTGAATACTTTCCTGAGCTGCGTGACGATTTCAATGTTGCCTCCTGCTTTTCAATAACCTATGTAAAAACAGCCCGACATTGGTGTGTTGTTACGCCAATGACGAGCTGCGTAATGATGATTCAGAAGTTAAGAGAAGCTACTGTTAAGAGCAGCGACCTATCAAAGGTAACGCACCTGGTAGTTCAAGCTGCTCGACGTTGTGGCTTTTCGTTTCACCATGTTGTCGTCTTTCATGCTGACGTTCAGGCCTGAATGCTCTTTGATCGCCTGTTCAATTTTCGCGTCTGTCAGCTCACCTTCGATTTTTATTTCTTCGGGTGATGCATCTGCGACGCCTCCGCCAGGCAGGTAAATAGTGCCGTTACTGAAGTCGACGGCGAAGGCAATAACACCCGGAATTAAGAAGAACAGCAGCCCGATGGCATCCAAAGCCACGACGCCAACGTCGAGTTGACCATCAACCTGGCCTTTCCGCTCTGGGTAAAGGATAGTGCCGCAGGCGGCGAGCTGCATTACGATGCCACCTGCGATGGATAGAGCGATACCCCGGCGGAGCGGGCTTACTCTGGGCTTTTCCGAATCATTTAGGTCACCGGCATAGGAAGTTGCATCAAAGGCTACGGCGTCGGCAGAAAGTGGCGTTTCATTGAATGATTTATGCTCGTTCATGATCGTTCTCTTTTGCTGTCGTTATAAGTCCGTCCGACCAGTGAAACAGTGTCTTGTTCCGGTAACTAAGATGAGAGCTGGGAACAGAGACGCCATTTACGCTAGCCTTATGTCTGTTATCTATCTGTCCTTTCCTTACCGGATTACACACTGTCATGCTCTCTTTCAGCCATTACATTGAACAGGCATCTGCTCAACATCCCGATTTTGACTTCAAGCTGAAGCACGCAATGAAGCCAGTTTCTGCAAAGAAGCTCGCCAATACACCTGACGACCGCTGGTTGTCCTGCCTGTCGCAATGTGTGTTTCAGTCTGGGTTTAACTGGAAGGTGGTGGCCAATAAGTGGCCACGTTTTGAAGAGGTGTTCTGCAATTTCCGCACAGACGTGCTGGTCATGTGGCCACAGGAGCAATACGAGCAGTTTATGCAGGATGACACCATCATCCGGCATATGGCGAAGATCAATTCGGTGTACGAGAACGCTCTTCACCGGACCAACCGGACAGTCAGCCTAAGTAAAGCCCCTAAGAATAATGCCTGATTTTCCTCTCAGGTCAATTCATGTAGGGTCATAGTCGTAGCCAACGTCAGGAGGATGTATGCCAAAGCCAAGGAAGCAACTCGTCTCACTCGAAGCCACACCTTACTACCACTGCGTTTCCCGTTGCGTTCGACGTGCGTTCTTATGCGGTACAGACTCCGAAGGCCGTTCCTTCGAGCACCGTCGCGGATGGATTGAAAAGCTCATTCTCGATCAGGCACAGGTCTTCTGTATCGATATCGCCGCGTACGCCGTAATGTCGAATCACTTCCATGTGGTACTGCATGTCAGTCAGCAACGCGCCAGAGGCTTAACCAGCCTTGAGGTCGTACAGCGCTGGCATCAGCTGTATCAGGGCACTCTTTTATCGAAAAAATTCGAACGTGGAGAAACGCTATCGGCCTCCCAGCAAGCCATTCTTGATGAGCGAGTTGATGAGTGGCGCGAACGTTTAATGAGCATCAGCTGGTTTATGCGACGGCTGAACGAAACAGTAGCAAGACTTGCCAACGAAGAAGACCAGTGCACCGGGCATTTCTGGGAGGGAAGATTTAAGTCTCAAGCACTCCTGGATGAGAAAGCGCTCGCAGCCTGCATTGCGTATGTCGATCTAAACCCACTGCGCGCAGCAATGGCCAAAACTCCGGAAGATTCAGAGCACACCTCTGTTAAAAAACGTGCTGAAAAAGCGAAAGAAGTGCACTCACCGAACTACCCACAACAACAAGCCCGCGGCTTACTGCCTTTTGCGGGCAACCCCCGTCAGGACATGCCTGAAGGCATTCAGATGCGTCTGACCGACTACCTAGACCTCGTTGACTGGACGGGCCGCCAGATCCGAGAAAACAAGCGCGGATCAATTTCCGAGGCTGAACCTGCCATCATCGATCGCCTGGGTATCGACGCTGAACATTGGCTCTACATAACCCAGAATTTTGAGTCAGAATTTAAAGGCATCGTCGGTGCCGCCCACGAAGTAAAATCAAAAATCAGCCAATTCTGGGATGACCAACGAGAGCGAAGGCGAGCTGCAGGCATCGCCGCCTGCAAATTACGCCTTTCTTAACAGACTACTAACCACCGAAAACCTCCATCAGAGTAATCCGAGATTTCTGCTCGTCTGAAATATGGCTTTTTCTGTACAATAGCTACGGAATCAAGATTCTCACCGGATTAAAATCCCTGCTCGATCATCCAGAGTAAATTCTAGCAAGAAACTAAAGCGTCCTCTCTTACTATGACCGTCCCATGTAATTAGTTAAGATTTTTAAGCAAAAAAACCTAAAATACTTGCTATGGTATAACCAATAATTGCTACACCCGTTACAAGGTAGAAAGACCAAAATACTCTTGCTAAAACCCTGTCAAATTTATTGGTATTTTCATACAAAAATTCATAATTCGCTGAAAATCCAGATAATCTAGAAGATTCGAACTTTTTTCTTAACCAGCTTGGTGTAGATAAGGCTCCAGCGGCATTTAAGATATCCCACCCACTGGTTAGCTCTACCCCAAGATTGTTTTTATTACAGTTTCGTTTTCTTAGCTTTCGAACTGTAACTTGACCAAAAATAACAAATAGCAAGCCCACAAGAACCGTTGCAATAATTATGATACCAAGAAGCATTTGGGCACCACTCATGACGCCGAAATCCATCGCATAATTGAGTCGTACAAACCCCCAGCATCTTTCTTAACAGCGTAATTTGTTGCCATTGACGTTGCTGCCGCAGCACCCGCTACGGCGACTCCGCCAGCTATGAGTCCTACCCACCCTACCGGTGTAGCAACCATTAGTATTGCCAAACCCGCTTTTACAGCGATAGTGCCAGCTACCGCACTCGCTGCAAAACTACTTGATTCTATAAATAGTTCTCGCTCCCACTCGCCGCCAGTCTTATACTCGTTATGAATATTTCCCACACGACTAGTGAAATCGATAACGGCAAGACCATTGCCTAGAAACTTAGCATGCTGAGTAAATTTAACTAGGTTATGTGCTTGTACCTGAGAGGCGACATCAAGTTTTGCGACATTGCGGCTACTTCGTGCAATATTGGTGGCGCGCGTTGCGCTAGATAGCGGCGTGCCTCTGCGCGCTTTTACGCCTGCATTGATAGCGTTAAGTTCATGCTTGAACTTGATTTGTAGGTTTTGAAAGGCCTTAAACGCCTTTTGTTTGGCTATGGCCTTGGAGGCAGAATTTGAGTTAATAGCACCACGATAAGTCGTGAGCGCATCTTGATACTCTTTAACAGCGCCAGCAAACCCGCCGAGTCGATTGGCATAGACACTTGTTGAAGAGCCCATCAGACCAACATTGTATTCCTGTAGCTTCTTAGTCATTTCAGCAAGCGCAATCGTATTATCCCCACCAAAAGACAGCGATAAATTCGTGAGATTATTGGCTACTTTTGGTGCCGAAATAGTGGAAATAATCTGCGAGTCGCATGCGCTTAATTCCTGACCAAGTACATAGGGTGTGAACGCGGTCAGCGAAGTTGGCTTTGAGCTACCTCTGCCATGTATTAAATCAGAATCAATTCCACATGAATTGCTAAGAAAATCAGCCTTCATTGGCTGGTTGCATAAAATTATTTCACTCATTTCATTCTCCCTTTATTGAGCGATGTTTAAATTTGGTAGAGCTTAACAGTTTATTCGTGAGCGTGCTCATTTGCACACCTGTGTCCCTTTTGATGTTTCGAGAGTAACCTCCCGCCACTGTTAAGAAAAGTGCCTG
>PDUK01000122.1 GCA_006212115.1 Thalassolituus sp.
TAGAGCACCAGCAGAAAGTCGACTTTAAAGTCAAAGCGAAGCAGTACGTTAAGATATACAGCCAGATGGCGTCCATCATGCCGTATGAAGTCGCAGACTGGGAAAAGCTATTCTGGTTCTTAAAATTCCTGATTCCGAAACTGAAACTACAGGACCCGCAGGCCGACTCCATCGACGAGCTGCTGGATTCGGTCGATTTAAGTTCGTACGGCCTTGAACGTGACCGGTTAGGGCAGTCTATTGGTCTGGATTCATCCGAGACAGAGCTCGACCCGCAGAACCCCAATACACGCGGTGGGCACGGCACTGAAAGCGAAGAAAACCCACTGGATGAGATTGTCCGGACGTTTAACGAACGCTGGTTCCAGGGTTGGAGTGCAACACCTGAAGAACAACGAGTTAAGTACATCAGTCTGAAAGAAGGGGTGAGTAACCACCCGGATTTTGAAGAGAAGTATCTCAACGATTCAGACCCACAGAACCGAAATCTTGCTTTAGATAAGATCGTGAAAGAAGTCATGCTGAATAAGCGTAAAGACGATATGGAACTGTATCGCCTTTTCTTTGGGGATGATGCATTCCGAAGTGCGTTGGTTAAGAGCCTTGAGAACAGTTTTTTGAAGGTGTGGTGATGGTAGCCAGCTGATTCTGGTGTGCCATAGCGGCTGCATGATAAACGAATGATAAGTACCGAAAATAGCGATATTTGATAGGAAGATATATGTCTCTGCCGATTGTAGAAATCGAGTCAACGATACTTAATAAGATTAACTTTGCTTGTTATCAGTGCTCTTTTGCTATCTTAAGAGAGCTGTCGCTACGGAACGCTAGCGACAAAGATATTTTTGATATCAGGTTATCAGTTTCTTCATCCCCTGGATTTATTAAGAGTAAAACTTGGCAGATAGATCGGCTTAGCGTTGGTGAGCAGCTGAATATCAAAGACCGTGAGTTGGAGTTAGACGGTGGATTTCTACTTGCTCTGACAGAAGCAACAAAGGCTGATGTATATTTCACTGTTATTTCTGATGGTGAAGTATTGCTTGAACACCAAGAGAAAGTCGAACTACTGGCATGTAACGAATGGGGTGGAAATTCTGCCATGCCAGAGTTACTCGCAGCATTCTGTACGCCCAATTCGCCTCTGGTTGATCGTCTGCTTGGGGAGGCTAGCAAACTATTGCGGGCGAAGGGTAAGCCAGACGAGATAGATGGATATATTTCAGCGAGCAGAGAGCGGGTTTGGGAGATGGCTTCTGCGATATATGCAGCTATCAGCAATATGAAACTCGGCTACGCATTACCACCGGCAAGTTTTGAAGCGAATGGGCAGAAAATCAGATTACCCGGAGCGATAGAGCAAAGCGGCGTTGCTACCTGCCTTGATACTACGTTGCTTTTTGCAGCATGTTTTGAGCAGGCTGGCCTTAATCCAATTGTCATTCTTACTGAAGGCCATGCAATGGTCGGCCTGTGGCTGGAACCTGAAGATCTGGCCAGTATCATGACAACCGATGGTGAGATTCTGCGTCAGCGAATACCTCTGCACGAGTTGATTGTTATAGAGACCACTTTGGTTACAAAGTACCCACCACTTAGCTTCAGTCAGGCACTAGAGACGGGAAAAAAGAAACTCTCGCTAGAGAATGAAAAGGAATTCGTTGCGGCGGTTGATATTCGTCGCGCACGTGGGCACCGGATTACTCCATTAAGTATTGCTTCTGAAAACTCAACTATTAGCGCATCGGGAGCTCGTCTGGAAGATGCGGTTGTTGATGTCGTTGTTGAGGATGCGCCCGTATTGCCGTCTTCCAGTTCATTTATTGGTGGTGAGCTAGTAGAAGAAAGTCCGTCTGGCCGACTTGATCGCTGGCAAAGAAAGCTTCTTGATCTATCTGCACGAAATCCTCTTTTGAATCATCGCATCAGCAAAAGCAGCTTGAAGTTTTATGGAATTGATCCAGCGCAGTTAGAGGACATGCTGGCTGCAAATGCAGAATTCTCTATAGGGACGTTTCCAAAACTTAAAGAAGAACAGGATGGAGAGCTGTACGCCGACAAGAATGGCTCTGAAATAAAACAGCAGTATGCAATAAATGCCTTGGCTAAACATCAGCTTCTGGTCGATATGAGCTCAGAGGATCTCGACAAGGCTGCTGTCTCAATATATCGAAAGTCCCGCACGTCGTTACAGGAAGGTGGTGCGAATACTTTATATATTGCAGTTGGTTTTCTGATGTGGAAGCAGAAGGAAACTGATGATAAGCGGTATCGTGCTCCCCTTATCCTCATTCCTGTAGAGTTAATACGGAAATCTGTACGAAGCGGTGTAAAGTTAAAAGCTTCAGAGGAAGAACCACGTTTTAACACGACACTGATTGAATTGTTGAAGAAAGACTTTGGTATAGAAATCAGTGGGCTGAGTGGCTCTTTACCTACGGACGATAGTGGTGTTGATGTTCCTGGAATCTGGAACCACGTTCGTGAAGCCATTAAAAACATTCCCGGTTTTGAAGTTGTCGAAGAAGTTGTATTGGGTAATTTCTCTTTCGCTAAGTACCTAATGTGGAAGGACCTGGTTGACCGCGAGGAAAATCTGAGAGAAAGCCCGATTGTCAGACATTTGTTGGATACTCCCCGGGAAGCATATGAGAGCTCGGTTAAGTTTGTGGATAAAGCAGATGTGGATCGTGAGTTTGCTCCGGCCGATTTACTGACTCCTCTTCCTGCAGATGCATCACAAATGGCAGCGATAGCTACCGCAGATCGTGGAAAAGATTTTGTAATCATAGGCCCTCCCGGAACAGGAAAAAGCCAGACTATTGGTAATTTGATTGCTCATATGATGGGCAAGGGCAAAAAGGTGTTGTTTGTTTCAGAAAAGACAGCAGCACTTGAAGTCGTACATCGGCGCTTAAAAGATCTGGGGCTAGGAAGGTTCTGTCTCGAGTTACACTCTAACAAAGCCAAGAAACTGGATGTACTCAACCAGCTACGTGACTCCTGGGCTCAGACTGCAGAGTCGACCGCTACTAAATGGCAGGCGGAAGCGAATCGTTTAAGAGTGCTTCGTGACTCGCTTAACGGTTTGGTGAATGCTCTTCATACACGATACCCGAATGGCCTCACGCCACATTACGCTATTGGTGTAAAAGTACGAGATGAGGCTCTGGCAAATAAAGTGTCGTTGAACTGGCGTAATTCCCAAGTTCATGATGCTGAAAAGCTGGAGTTGTTACGAGAAACTGCTCGGCTACTTCAGGTGCAGGCGATGTCTGTAGGGAGTGTTACAGGACATCCTCTTGAGTTTGTGGAAAGCACAGATTGGTCTCCAAACTGGCAGGACGGACTTTCAGATAAGGTTGCCGCTTTAAGTGCAACAGCAGCGGCTACAAAAGAAGCTTTAAGTTCGCTAGAGAAAGCGCTGAAGCTCGACTTTGGAGATGCGTCATATCGCAAGATTGAAGCTCTAGGCGAATTTTGTGAGGCTCTCCTTGCATCTTATCGCCAGCAATCTTCGTTTTCACTCGAACCTGACGGTGCAGATCGGCTAGAGGCTCTTGAAGAGGTTGTTGATCTTTTGAAGGATTACATCGCTGCCCAGTCAAGATTGAGTTGTCCATATAGTCCCCTCGCATGGAAGAAAGTCGATGTGTCTGCACTTAGGGTGATGTGGAATGATTCTGAGAACTTTTGGTGGTTTAAGAGATGGCTGACGCGAAGAAAAGTCATCAAGCAACTGAAAATCGCAGGCGCTAACGGGAAACCCAATGTCGTTAGTGACCTGAACATTATCGAACACCTGCGAAAGACGGGTGAGAGCATCGATAATGTTGAAGGACTACTGAATACCTTGAAAGGTTGGAGTTCATACGATACTGACCCTGAAGTAATGAACTCGATCAAGACTATAGGCAGTCGGGTACGCTCTTCTGTGAGTAAGCTGGCTGATGATGCGGAATCACTTGCTGAGTTACGCTCTAAAATACGCACGTTGATTTATGATGCGAACGACATGCTTGCTAAGGATGCGCCTGTCGGTCGCGCCATGACGGACTACCGAGTTCGCTTAATGCAGTTCATGGATGCAAAAAGAGCGTTTGAAAAGGAGGCAGGAAATGCTCTTTTTCAACGTTTGATTGACAAAGGTAATGCACTTGATTCTGTGATTTCTGAATGCCAGAAGTTGAATAAGTATTCTAGTTCACTACGTGAGTGGTGTGCATGGATCAAACGCCGCAAGCAGGCTCAGGACTTGAATCTTGGTCCATTAGTGAAAGGCATCGAAAGTGGCGTTGTAGAAGTTAACGAGATTGTCGATGTTTTCGAGGCCGCATACTGCGCCTGGTGGTCGGCCGCTGTGATTAGTGAAAATGATATTCTTCGTTCATTTTCATCTGCAGAACATGAAGCAGCAATTATACGCTTTCGTGAAACAGATGATTCATACAGGGAGCTAACTTCAAGGTATATTGCAGCAAAACTCGCAGGGGACATTCCTGATCAGGAAGATACTGATAAGAAGTCTTCTTGGGGGGTACTGCGGCATGAGCTACAAAAGAAAACCCGCCACAAGCCCGTTCGAGACATGATGAATTCGATACCCGATGTAATAACAACACTTGCTCCATGCTTGATGATGTCACCTTTATCAATCGCTCAGTTTCTTTCTACAGATCAGACAATGTTCGATGTCGTGATTTTTGATGAGGCCTCCCAAATTACAGTTTGGGATGCAGTAGGTGCACTTGCCCGAGGAAAACAGGTTATTGTTGCCGGTGATCCGAAACAGATGCCACCGACTAACTTCTTCGGTCGTTCAAGTAATGACGACGATATTGATGATGAGGGGGACCTGGAGAGTATTCTGGATGAACTTTTGGGTGCAAGTATTCCGCAGCGGGTGCTGAATCTTCATTACCGTTCTCGTCGAGAAAGCTTGATAGCGTTCTCGAACAATCGTTATTACGATGATTCCCTCGTTACTTTCCCTGCACCAGTCTACCCAGATAAGGGCGTTTCATTCGTTAAGTGTGGCGGCGTTTACTCGAAGGGCAAGGGAAGGAATAACCCTGAAGAAGCGAGACAGGTTGTCAGGGAGATTGTAGAGCGCCTAACTAGCACTGTTGATGAGGTTAGAAATCAGTCTATCGGTGTTGTTACCTTCAACTCTGAACAGCAGTCACTGATCGAAGACTTACTTGATAAAGAGCGTCGGGAAGATCCGGTCGAATGGGCATTTGCAGAGGATCATTTAGAACCAGTTTTCGTGAAAAATCTTGAATCCGTTCAGGGTGATGAGCGTGATGTGATTCTATTCAGTACTACTTATGGACCGGATCAGAGTGGTAGCCTGTCAATGAACTTCGGCCCTTTGAAAAAAAATGGTGGCGAACGCCGGTTGAATGTCGCTATGACCCGAGCGCGTTCAGAAATGAAGGTATTTTCAAGTCTTCCGATAGATCGTATGGATCTTCGTAGAACCAGCGCTCGGGCAGTTGCAGATCTTAAGCATTTTCTTGAATATGCTGAGCGCGGACCTCAGGCGCTCGGAGCGGCGATTCATGGTTCAAAGGGAGACTTTGAGTCACCATTTGAAGTCGCAGTGGCTCGAGAGCTTCAGAATAAAGGGTGGGAAGTACATCCTCAGATTGGGGTGTCTTCGTACCGGATTGACCTAGGCATCCTTCACCCTGAACTTCCTGGTGTATATCTCGCCGGTGTTGAGTGTGATGGAGCGATGTACCATAGCTCTGCGAATGCACGGGAACGAGATAAAGTCAGACAGCAGGTATTGGAAGGGCTTGGCTGGAATATTGTTCGTGTCTGGTCAACTGATTGGTGGATAAATAAAGAAGAGCAAACCAGCATGATTGATAAGCAGTTAAGAGAATTATTGGATACTTACAGAAGTAGGTCGGAAGATTCTGATGAGGAACTCGCTGAGAATGAGAGTTCCTCAAGCTATGAAAGCTGATAGCAATCTCTAATAGGAGAAATAGCTGAATGGAATTGTCTGACTATGATGACCTCTTACTTTTTATCATCACTGTCGTATTGGTTGTTTTGATGGCGAAGTATGTAAAGCCATTGTCATCCGAAACCAGGAATAATTCTGCCTCTTCGAGAAGACCTCTTAGCAATGTTGTGTCTGAGACTCATAACCACAAGCGCCCACCTTTTATTCTGGAGCGCGAAAAGCATTTGATTGAAATTAAATCTGAACAACAACGCAGTTGGCCGTATTACGTGCGGCAGTCAGTAAAATTATTCAACAATGAGATACACAAAGTTGGTCTGCGGGGCTTCGATTGGCAGGAGTTTTCGCCTCTAAAGTACTACGGCTATACCGTAGGTAAATCAAAAGGGCTGAGATTTGAACAAAGGCAGCTTGTGATGACTATAACTTTCTATGCGGATTTGCCAGAAATTTTCCCGGAAGCATACCGACAGCGCTGGGGAGGTGCTGGTACTTACCGGCGGTACAAACAGATAGCAGATCACATAAATATGCTTTATGAGAGAAATAGCGGCATTAGTCGAATGAGTTACGCTGTTGCTGACTGGGAACAGGATCATATTTGGTTTCTCAGTCAATACAGTAAGCTAGCAAATATCAGGAAAGCTTGTGGGCTATAGTTGTACCCACCCGTCAGGCCTCTTACAATGACACCATCATTTACGAGGAGCACAGCATGGCCAAGGGTTTTGAAGTTACGGGGATCATCCACGCCATCGGTGAGACGCAGTCGTTCGGTCAGAACGGGTTCACTAAGCGTGAGTTTGTGGTCAAACTGACCGGTGAAGGCGAGAAGGAAGAGTACCC
>PDUK01000123.1 GCA_006212115.1 Thalassolituus sp.
TCGCTGTACTGAGCCAGCTTCTCACCTACTTCTTTACCGATGTTTTCCTGAGCTTCCATGGTAGAACCACCGACGTGCGGGGTCAGGATCACGTTGTCGAATTCGCGCAGTGGTGAGACAAACTCTTCGCTGTTAGAGCGTGGTTCAACCGGGAATACGTCGATGGCCGCACCCAGGAGTTTGCCGCTGCGTACGGTATCTGCCAACGCATCGATATCAACCACAGTGCCGCGTGACGCGTTCAGCAGGATAGAGCCCTGTTTCATTTGCTCAAACTGCTCGGGGCCTATCATCCATTTAGTGGAAGGTGTTTCCGGTACGTGCAGAGATACAACGTCAGCAATGTTCAGCAGTTCGTTCAGAGTCCCGACCTGCTTAGCATTACCGATTGGCAGTTTCGTTACGACGTCGTAGAAGAATACTTCCATACCCATGCTCTCGGCCATTACCGACAGCTGAGTACCGATCGAACCGTAACCCACGATACCCAGCTTCTTGCCACGGATCTCGTAAGAGTTAACCGCAGACTTGCTCCAGCCACCACGGTGACATTCGGCGTTTTTCGCAGGGACACCGCGCATCAGCATGATGATTTCTGCCAGTGACAGTTCTGCTACAGAGCGGGTGTTGGAGTAGGGAGCGTTTTGAATACGGCGATACCACGCTTCGTTGCCGCTTTCAGGTCCACTTGGTTAGTACCGATACAGAAGCAACCGACCGCAATCAGCTTCTCAGCCGCATCGAAGATTTCTTCTGTCAGCTGGGTACGTGAACGAATGCCCACGAAGTGAGCGTCTTTGATGGCGGCTTTCAGCTCGTCATCCGGTAGCGAGGTTTTCAGGTACTCGATGTTGGTGTAGCCAGCAGCCTGCAAGGTGTCGAGAGCAGACTGGTGGACGCCTTCCAACAACAGGAACTTGATCTTGCTTTTATCCAGGGACGTTTGTGCCATGGTGGTACCTATAGTCAGTAAGTAATAGCTGTCTGATCCCTGGTCGCCGGATAGGCGGCAGGGGCGGGCGGCCAAAACCGCTCCGAAAAATAAGGCGCGTATGCTAGCATATACCTTCCTTAAAGTGAGCCTCAGAGCACGAATTCAACGCGAATATTGCTCAATACGGGGTGAATGTGACCCAAACTTCAGGTAACTCCATGACCACGTTGACACAAGGCGCTCTAATTGAGCAGCTTTCTGCGATTGTTGGTGCCGATAAAGTGCGCACTGATGCCGATTCTCTCGAGACCTTTGGCAAAGATTGGACCAAAATCTATCCGCCCAAGCCTACGGCGATCGTTTTTCCAAAGACGACCGAGCAGGTGGCGGATATCGTGAAGTTTGCAAACGAACATAACATCGCGTTGGTGCCGTCTGGTGGTCGCACTGGTTTGAGTGCGGGTGCGGTGGCTGCCAATGGTGAAGTGGTTGTTGCTTTTGACTACATGAATCAAATCTCCGACTTCAACGCCACAGACCGCACAGTGAAATGTGGTGCGGGTGTGATTACTGAGCAGCTGCAGACCTTTGCAGAAGAGAATGATCTGTTTTATCCGGTGGACTTTGCCTCTGCGGGTTCCAGCCAGATTGGCGGTAACATCTCGACTAACGCGGGTGGTATCAAAGTGATCCGTTGGGGGATGACCCGTGACTGGGTTGCCGGTATGACGGTTGTGACCGGTGAAGGCGAGATTCTTGAGCTGAACAAAGATCTGATGAAGAACAACACCGGCTACGATATGCGCCAGTTGTTTATCGGCGGTGAAGGCACATTGGGTTTCGTGACCGAAGCGACCATGCGTCTGACCCGTACGCCAAAGAATCTTACCGTACTGGTATTGGGTATTCCGGAACTGGACGATGTCATGAAGGTGTTGGGTCAGTTCCAGTCGACCATGGACTTGACTGCGTTTGAGTTCTTCTCCGATAAAGCGATGCAGAAAGTTCTTGCACGTGGTGATGTGCCTGCGCCGTTTGAAACCAGTACGGACTTCTACGCGCTGATCGAATTTGAAGCCGTGACCGATGCTGACATGGATCAGGCCATGGTGCAGTTCGAGAAATGTATGGAAGAAGGTTGGGTCGTCGATGGCGTGATCAGTCAGAGTGAAACTCAGGCGGCCAATCTCTGGCGTCTGCGTGAAGATATTTCTGAAACCATCTCCGAATGGACGCCATACAAAAACGACATCTCTGTGGTTGTGTCTAAGGTGCCGCCGTTCCTGCGAGATATCGATGATATTGTGACGCGGGAATATCCAGACTTTGAGATCATCTGGTTCGGTCACATCGGTGACGGTAACCTGCATCTGAATATCCTGAAGCCTGATGATCTGGCTAAAGAAGACTTCTTCGAGCGCTGTGCCAAGGTGTCGACCTGGGTATTCGAGATCGTAGAAAAATATCAGGGTTCAGTCTCTGCCGAGCACGGTGTGGGGATGACCAAAAAACCATATCTTGAGTACACGCGTTCTGCGGCGGAAATCGCCTACATGCGTGCGGTTAAAAAGGTGTTTGATCCGAATAACATCATGAATCCGGGCAAACTGATCGACGCTTAGTGTGTTTCTGATCGTCTCGGATTGCGAAAAGCCCGGCAATAGCCGGGCTTTTTGTTTTTCGTTTGGTGACTCGTTGAGATATCAAAGCCGATCAGAATAGTTGCTCGGGAATCACGCTGCCGGTACCGCTGTTGGTGTCCTCGTCCTGATAGGGCAGTATACTTTTAGCTCGCGCATACTCGGTCGGTGCAGTTCCTGCTTTGAAGTATTCAAATATGGCGTCACTTTGCCCCGGTGATGCCAGCAAGCCGCTTTCCGGATCGATCCTGACCGTAACTATCCCCTCAGGTAACTCGAGCGGTCGTTCAGGGCTGTCGGCAACGGCATCGCGCATGTAGTTAATCCATACGGGGAGTGCTGTTGTTCCGCCTGAGGCCCAGCGGCCAAGTGTGCTTGGTTGATCGAAGCCAATCCAAACGGTTGCAACGAGATCCGAGCTGAAGCCGGCAAACCATGCATCTTTTTGGTCATTGGTCGTCCCAGTCTTGCCCGCCAGATCATTGCGACCGAGCGCTAGGGCTTTCCGGCCTGTTCCACGGCGAATGACATCTCGCATCATGCTGACTGTGAGATAGTTGTTCTCTGGGCTCATTATTCGTGGTGCATAGCGAACAGGTTCTTGCTCATCTGTGAAGTCAGCGGGCTCCGCATCGCTGACATCGCCACTTATCGCTTGCTTATCACCTTGAGTCTCTTCATTGATGACGAGGCTCTCCTCGCTTTCGTCATGCTCGGTTTGCGGAGGCGTTGCCGCGATAAACGGATTGGCTTCGTAAAGAACCTCTCCTGTGTCTGATAAGATTTTCTGCATAACGTATGGGCTGATCTTGTATCCGCCATTAGCGAAAACACTGTAGCCAGTCGCAACATCCAAAGGTGTAACGGACGAGGCTCCAAGTGCCAGCGATAGATCTTTATTCATTTTCGCCGGATTAAAGCCAAACTCCTTGATGTAACGAACGGCAGCAGGGGGACCCATTTGTTTCAGGATGCGAATGGATACCAGATTCTGTGATCGATACAGGGCCTCCCGCAACCGCGTTGGGCCGTAGAACTTGCCGCTGTAGTTCTCTGGGCGCCAGGTGCCTTCGAGGCTGGCATCTTTGAATACCACGGGGGCGTCATTAATCAGGCTGGCTGTTGTAAAACCGTTGTCGAGGGCCGCACTGTAAATAAACGGTTTGAATGATGATCCTGGTTGCCGCTCTGCCTGAGTGGCCCGGTTGAATTGATTGTCTGAATTCGAGAAGCCTCCGACCAAGGACTCTATTCCGCCGTTTAAGGGATTCATCGAGACCAGCGCGCCTTCAGCTTCTGGGATCTGCGCCAGTGATAAGCCCTCTCGCGATGGCTGGAGCCATATGAGGTCTCCTACGTTCAGGACATCAAGGGCGCTTTCTGGGGGGGATCCGATTGAGTTGACGCTTACGTAGGGTGCGGCCCATTCCATTCCTGAAAAAGGAAGCCAGCGCACATCGCCCGGGCTGTATACCCAGCCGCCCTCGGGCTGTACCGACATAACGACGGCGGGTTCAATCATTCCATAGTCACCCAGTTCGAAGAGCGTTTCGTCCCATTGTGCCAGTGTTGCAGGCCAGTCAGTGTCTTTCGATGGGTCTGCCTTTGCCAGCCACTCCTCGATCACCGGGTTAGAGCGAACACTCAGGGGTATCTGTTCAAGGTTATCCTGTGGACCGCGATAGCCGTGGTCCCGGTCGTATTTCAGCAGGCCGGTTTGCAGTGCTTTGTTTGCTGCTAGTTGTCTTGATGCGTTGATGGTTGTGTAGACACTGTAGCCTGAGGTGTATGCCTTGTTGCCGTATCGCCGGACCATCTCCTGGCGGATCATCTCAGCAACGTATGGCGCACTGATCTCAGAAGTAGCGCCGTGATAACGAGCTGTTGTGGGTTTTCGAATGTTGGTCTGAAAGTCTGCTTCAGATATCTTCCCGAGGTTGTACATGCGAGCAAGAACATAGTTTCGGCGAGAAATAGCACGTTCTGGACTGCGGATCGGATTGGCAGCGGATGGTGCCTGCGGAAGGCCAGCGATCATGGCCAGTTCGGCCAGGTTCAGCTCTTGAATTGACTTCCCGTAGTACACCTGAGCGGCTGCTTCGATGCCGTACGCGCGCTTACCGAGATAAATTTTATTAACGTAGAGCTCAAGGATTTCTTCTTTGCTCAACGCTTGTTCGATTTTCAGAGCCAGAAGAATTTCAGTGAACTTCCGGGTGAAGGTCTTCTCGCTGCTTAGGTAGTAGTTCTTGGCTACCTGCATGGTGATGGTACTGCCCCCGGATTTTTTACGCCCGGTGGTCACAAGATCGAAAACTGCGCGAGCGAGTCCCTTAAAGTCTATTCCAGAGTGCTCAAAAAAGCCGTCATCTTCAGAAGCGAGAAGTGCGTCAATGAATTGAGGGGGGATTTCTTGGTATGTAATAGGGGTTCGGCGTTTTTCACCGTATTCCGTAATCAAAAGCCCGTCGGCGGTATACACCCGAAGCGGGGTTTGAAGGTCGACATCCTTCAGGGTTTCTGCATCGGGGAGGGACGGCGCCAGATAAAGATAGACACCGGAAATGGCCATTGTGGCTCCGGCTCCGATAGACAAAAACAGCCAGATTGTGAACTTAAGGAGCGGAGTTGCCATATTCATATAAAAAGATCGTTAAATTCCTGAAA
>PDUK01000124.1 GCA_006212115.1 Thalassolituus sp.
CAATTGAAGCCAGGACATTAGTATTCTCCGTGTATGATCCGACTTACTACATCGCTATGAATCATGCGAATGAACACAATATCGTGATTGAAGGCGGGAATGCTTCAGAGTGCGTACTTGAACTTAAGTTCGCAGAGCCATCGGAAGATTTACTCGACTTCGCCCAGAGCCTCGATCAAAGCCAGAAAGACACTGATGGACTCGGCGAAAACTTCGCCGAGACGGCGTTGATACGTTGTTTTTGAGAACGACCTCTAAGGTAAGAGAATCAGGTATGAATCACGGCGTATTATTCCGGTGGCGGTTAAGCAAAGCATTCGCTTTGTTGTTTATTTTGGCTCTCATCTTGGTTTTGTCGGCGCATTGGAGTGAGCTGGTTGCGCAGATTGTACAGTATCAAAAGGCGCTTCATCTGCGCTTGTCTGAGCATATTCAAGCGGTCACAAGAAAGCCTCTGGAAACCGCTTTTGCCTTGATAGCGCTGAGTTTCGTTTATGGTGTGTTTCACGCCATCGGGCCTGGGCACGGAAAAGCCGTCATCAGTACTTATCTTGCTGCTAACAGGGAAACACTGCGTCGGGGTATTTTTATCTCATTTGCATCGGCTTTGCTGCAATCAATGACCGCGATCGTTTTAGTTACCGCGCTTGCAAAGTTATTTAGTTTTAAACTCGCGGAGATACACCTGTATGGAAGCGGCATTGCGGGCGTGAGTTATCTGCTGGTGCTTGCTCTGGGATTGATATTGATGGCCAATGCGCTCAAACGCTTGTTTGTGCTGAAACAAACGGTTCGAACACGGAATATTGAACATGCTGTTCTAGGCAATTCGGCGCACCATAGGCATGACCATCAAGAATCCTGCGGATGTTCCCACGGCTACGCACCAGAGAGCCTGCCATCGGCTTTTCAAACGCTAAGCCTGATTGTCTCGATGGGCATCAGACCCTGTTCCGGTGCGATAGTGGTACTGATCTACGCCCATCTGGTAGGCGTATTTGGCTACGGCATGCTCGCCACGCTAATGATGGGGGTTGGTACGGGTTTGTCAGTAGCGCTGATTGCAGTTGGGACAGTGTTCGCGCGCTCTTGGCTTGAAAAAAGAGTCGTGAGCGCTAGTCATAATCATACGCAAAATATGCGGCTCTTGAGTCCTGTCTTGCGTTTGCTGGGGGGAGGGCTGTTGGCTGTTATTGGCTGGAGTTTGTTCGCGGCGACATCTTCGCTGACAGCAGGGCATCCAATGTTTTGATACCTTGCTGCCAGCGAATATTAGTAAAGGGTTGTTTAGGTCCCGGTACTGATGATGCCGCCGGAAATAGAACTGAGCTGGCCAAATCCCATGAGGGTATCCTGAACTGCAGAGTTACCCAGGCCGTGGCCGTTAAAGCGTGTGTCGAAGTTTCCTTCCTCACCGTGAAGCGCCATATAGTTGAGTAGTACCGTTTGAACCAATTGGTTGACGTTATTTGCCGCTGGCGTGGCGCTGGTTTCGACAGAGGCATCGGAGCGCATGTGGCCAATCTGATTGCGAATTGCCACAGGGCGTGAGCCCGGATTGTAGACGAGGAAGAATGAGGAGGCGGTGGATTGATTATCGCCCGTCCATTCGCCTTTGCCTCGACCGGCTTCACTATCATCAATTCGCCCGTTGCTGGCGACTGAACCGTCAGAACAGACGTAAAGCATCAATGGCACACCGACTCGTGCAGCATACTCGAGGCATGCTCCCATGCAGCGTCCTGCACGCAGATCGCGTGATTCGCCCGTGCCTCGCTCGCCAGTGTGATAGTCGAAACCGCCCATGGTGACGGTTCCTGCGCCAGCAAAGCCATTGATCACAAGCTTCATCACTGAAGCGGTTTTTCTAAATTCGCCATCGCTGTTGAATTCAGCGCTGGTAAAAATACCAGCAGGGCCGACAATGTCCGGATCAGCTTCCGGGTTGAGCGTGGTGGGATCGCCGAAGCGGTCAGCGATGTCAGCACTTTTGACGTAACCGCAACGCACAAGATCTTTGACCACATCATTGGCGGTGACTTCGCTGTAGGCGTTTACCTGATTCATTTTGGCGTCGCTAATACGCTGAATTGATTCCATCACCGCGACAGCATCACTCTGGTCTAACAAACCAACCAAGTCACCAACATCAACCAAGCCGGTGACATCACTGGGTCGATCCACCTTGGTTGGCCGTACTGAATTGTCCATCCACTGCATCGGTGCCATGGAATTACCACCGGATTCTGAACTACGCGAACCGATCAGGCTGAGTAGCGAGCCATCTGCGCCAGCGCGATAAATTCCGTACATCGGGTTATGCGGGTTATTGCCCGTATCGTTCTCTGAGCGGGCCGGAATCACAGCACCATTGATATTGGCTTGCGTACCGACGGAAGTTCGCTCGAGAATACCGCGCAAAAATCCACTGTCGGTATGAAAGGCCAAACCCAGATCTTCGTTAGTGTGATCACCTGAGGCCGATGCCATGTTTGGAGCCGCCGGAATCATATCGGGTGGCAGGCCGAGCTTGCTATAGCCTGCTGTGTTGAGAAAGTCTTTTTGACCGTCGCGACCACCAACAAGTACGTTCGACCCGGCGATATTTGCGCCGCCTGCCAGATCGAAGCAGATAAAAGGAATTTTACCTGCGCCCTGGGTAGCGATACCGCAGCTGGCTTTTAATGCTTCGAGGTCACTGGAAAGTGCGCCGTAAGCCATCTTGGGATTCGCAAACAGGCTGAGGGCAGAAGCACCAAAGACACTTGCGCCGCCGGCCATAAAGCCTTGTGAAATAAATTCGCGACGCGTTCTGGGTTTACTGTGGTCATCGTGAAACAGCGGCGCATCGAGAGCATGAGATTTGTTGCGAGCTTTTTTGATTAACATCGTGTTCTCCTTGATCCGGCCTATTGGACCAGTGTAGCCGCGCTGCCCAAGACAGCCGCGCAGGTCGCTTTCACGACAGTTTCTGTTCTGTCTGCATCACAGGCGCCGCTGCAGCTCGTTAGAATATCCATCAGATCATTTAACTCGCTTTCAATCGCGGTATCTTCGGGCTGTGAATCCAGGTTGCTACCGACCATATTGCTAAGCAGTGGATTAATCACCAAGTCGCGTTCGGCCGGAGTATCAAATGCCGTCTCCGCACTGGCCCCAAAGTTAAAGCCCGGGAAGTAAGTCGCACGTAGGCTGCTGTCTTCAACCAGCGCATTACAGTATTGAATCGCGAGTTGCGTCACCGCCATTTGATGCGCTGAGAGGAAGCCGTCAATGGTCTCGACGCTTGGCAATTGCTGACGAATCGTGCGGTAAGTGTTGTCGATGGCGGTTTCTGTTTTATCGATACCTGTCAGCGCAGACATTGTTATGTTGATTTCGTCAAAGGTTTTCAGGCCAATATCTGCAACCGGGGTATCATCAACAGGGGAAACGGGCGCCGGTGGTGCCGCTTCAACGACAACGTTTTCATAGTTACCGATACGTTCGAAGCTTAAGAAAAACTCGTCATCGTCTGGACCCAACTCCAGCAAGATAATGGTGCCAATATCTGCCAGTGTCTGACGGCCATCGACGTAATCCGTATCATTCAATGTGGTTGAAAGGTTTTTATAGGCCTGGCCAACGGTCGCTTCTTTGCCATTGATGCCGATTTTAATGCCCTCAACAGGAATGTTATCGAGCGTGATGTCCTCGCTGAGCGAGGTGAAGAACGGTGTCGTAAACAAGTAGCTGTAGCTGTCGAACTGGCTGACTTCAAAGACCACAAAGGCATCCTCGACGTCAATCAGATGTGAAACGCTGAACAGGAGGAAGAATTTCTCTCCAACACCTACGCTGTAGTTCTGCTCGATCTGTTCTTCATTGAGCGCGCGGCTGTGAATCGCCACCATGCGCAAAGTGCCTTGCCACAGCGAGTTGCTATCGGTTTCATTGCCAAGTACGAAGGCAAAGCTGTTGTCCCAGTCGTTAAGCAATCCGCCTTCATCCGGATCAGCATCCTCCGTAAATTCGCCATTGACGTAGATACGACGACCGTCAGCAGGCGTATAGGTGACGACGACGTGTTGCAATGTTGCTTGCAAACGCTCGTCTGCATCTGCGGTAGAGAAGGGCTCGTTTTGATCGCTGGTGCTGCTGCGATGCAGAATCTGGTAGTTATACAACGTTTGGCTGAGCGCGAAGTTGCGTGAGGTGGCAGAGCCGGAATAGCTGACAATGCGGGCGTCTTCCTGCGTCACGTTGTTCGGAACCACCCAGGCTTCGATGGTGTATTCGCCTGTTGCGGTTAGTTGGTCGTAGAGTTTACGACTGGCGCTGGTAGAACCTTGTGCTTTGCCGTTCGCGATGTTGAGCATGGTGTCCTCATCGGTATAAGCCGAACCAACCCGAATACCCCAGCCGCCGACCCAGTCAACATTGCCGTTTAGGGTAAGGTTCAGGGCAGGCTCGATACCACTGGTGTCGTAGGCAACATTGCCTTCGCCGGTTTTGAACTCGTATAGCGCAATCACGTTGTCCTCAAAACGACCGCCAGTGTTGGCAGCGATGCCGTCGTCAATCAGGGACAGAGCTTTACTGGTGACTAATTCCGGATCGAGTTCTTC
>PDUK01000032.1 GCA_006212115.1 Thalassolituus sp.
GACGATTCTGGAAGGTTTTCAGGGCGTTCAGGCCTGGGTAGAGCTTGTCGGCGTGTGGCTCAAGTAAGGTCACGATGTGCGCCGGGATGTTTTCGGTCTCGTATGACAGGATATCGACTGAGGCGATAAACTCGGCAAGTGTCTCTTCTGAGTGCGCACGCAAATCATAGAGTGATACGTCAATATCCTTGAGGTCCGGGATACTGGCTTCCAACATCTGGCCTAACTGGCCGTTACCTAAAATACCTACTTTCATCAGAGTGTCCGTGCAGCGGCTTATTCAGCGATTCTTGGGTCTGGTTGTGACAGTACGGTGTTCTTCTGAGTTTCGCGGAACTCATCAACACGCTTCATCAGGTCGGCGTCTGCAGTTGCCAGGATCTGTGCGGCTAATAAGCCCGCATTCTTAGCGCCTGCATCACCAATCGCGAGTGTGCCTACGGCCACGCCGCCTGGCATCTGAGCAATTGAGAGCAGCGAATCCAACCCATTCAGAGCGCGCGACTTCACTGGTACGCCAAGTACGGGAAGGGAGGTTTGTGACGCTGCCATACCCGGCAGGTGAGCTGCACCACCGGCGCCTGCAATAATGACTTTGAGGCCACGCTCATGGGCGCTTTTTGCGTAGTCAAACAGCAGGTCTGGAGTGCGGTGAGCCGAAACCACTTGTACTTCGTAGTCGACGCCAAGCAGATCAAGCATGTCTGCTGCGTGCTTCATAGTGGGCCAGTCGCTCTTGGAGCCCATGATAATTCCGACAGGTACTGTCATGTCTGTGTCCTCATGTTTGCGGCATAACAACGCGCAAGCGTGCAAAGAAAGCCGCGAATTCTACCACAAGGGGGAGGGGAAGGGGGAAAGCGAATTGGCCAGCGCAATGTTTCTGCGCTGACCAATCGGGTGGGGCTTAGAGGCTGATGTCGCCTGCGTTGATCTTATCTTCAGTTTCGCTGGTCAGTTCGGTGTACTCACCGTCTTTACCAACAATCACGTAGATAGGCTCATCACCCACCTGGTCGAGGTGGTATGCCTCTTTCTTAAGTTCGACTTTGCGGTACTTGAAGGTGCCGGTGACTTCCTGCTGCTCGCGAACGCGGATAAAGACAGGGATCTCATAGGCAGGCATCTTCTCGCGGACATGGCGGGTCAGCTCGGCCCAGTCAAACTTATCCAGCTCAACCGATGGCGTAATGGTCGCCATGCCTGCGCGGCCATCTGTATGCGGGATCTGAACACCGTATACGACAGCGTGTTCGATGCTGTCGAGCTCCATCAGAATCGACTCAACTTCTGTTGTGGCAACGTTTTCGCCTTTCCAACGGAAGGTATCGCCCAGTCGGTCCGCGAAGGATACGTGCTTGTAGCCCTGATTGTTCACCAGGTCACCTGTGTTGAACCAGCAGTCGTCTTTCTTGAAAACGTTGCGCAGCAGTTTGCTGTTGGTTGCGTCTTCGTCGGTGTAACCCTCAAACGGCTGTTTATCATTCACTTCGGTGATCAACAGGCCGCTGTCGCCTGCTTTAACCGGAATCATAAAGCCTTTTGCATCACGTAATGGCTCGTCTTCTTCAATGTCGTACTTAACGATGTTGTATGACAGCGGACAGAAGCCAGCCGTCTTATCAAGGTTAAATGCGTTAGTGAATACGAGGTTACATTCAGATGCACCGTAGAATTCATTGATGTGGTCAATGTTGAAGCGTTTTTTAAACTGCATCCAGATATCAGGACGCAGACCGTTACCGACACATACTCGTACGTTGTGCTGACTGTCCGTTGATTTTTCGGGGGCATTCAGCAGATAACGGCACAGCTCACCGATGTAGCAGAAGCCCGTTGCGTTGTGGTGACGGATTTCGTCCCAGAAACGGGATACTGAGAACTTACGTGCAATGGCCATACAAGCGCCGGAACCCAGTACGGCCGCCATAGAAACTGTCAGTGCATTGTTATGGTAGAGCGGCAGGCTGACGTAGAGAATGTCTTTGCTGCTCATATTCATTGACGCCAGTCCCATACCCGCAAGCGATTTGAACCAGCGGTAATGACTCATGACAGAGGCTTTCGGCAGACCCGTCGTACCAGACGTAAAGATGTAATAACACGGCTGGTGCATCTTCACTTTCGAGGTGGTGTCGGGGTTATGCTGTGGCTGTCCTTCAACCTGGCTCTGCAGGTTGGTGTAATGCTCAGGGCACTCAACGTCGCCGACGTCACCCAGATAATGCAGGGACTTCAGAGCAGCGTCGTCAAGATCACCTTCAACTGTGGATACGTTGTCGAGCATTTCTTCGCCAACGATGATCATTTTCGGCTTAACCAGAGTCAGGCTGTGCAGCAGAACTTCGCCACGCTGACTGGTGTTGATCATCGAGGCAATAGCGCCAAGCTTTACGATAGCCAGAACAGCGATCAGGGTTTCCGGGCGGTTTTCCAGGACAATCGCGACAACGTCACCACTGCCGATGCCTTTTGAGGTCAGGTAATGCGCAAGCTGATTTGCTTTGCGGTTGAACTGATCGTAGGTGTAAGTGACATCTTCGTAGCGGATGGCAATGTGATCAGGACGCTGACGGGCGTGTTTTTCGAGCAACATGCCAATAGATTTTTGTTTTTCGGGCTTACTGGTTGCCAGCTCGTACACACCTTTTAATTTAATCGGAATGCTGGTGGCCTGACTCGCCAAGTTGGTGATGATATTCGGCAGTGAAACCAGTTTTTCTTTATATTGGGTCATACGGGTAAGAGTCTCGCTCGAAAGTCCGGAGTGCGACGTTACCGGAAAATTAACAATTTTTATACAAAAACAGGGCATTTAAGCCCTGTCTGAGGTTGCAAAGAGTTATTTTAACTCTGCCGACGATTTGCCAAGCAAACGACGGGCAACAATCAACTGCTGGATCTGTTGAGTGCCTTCGAAAATGTCGAGGATTTTCGAGTCACGCGACCATTTTTCCAACATTTCATCTTCGCCGTAGCCAAGCATGCCTAGCATTTCGACACAGCCAAGTGTGATCTCGTTTGCTGTGCGACCGGCTTTCGCTTTCGACATAGATGCTTCTTTTGAGTTAGGCATACCGTTGTCTGCCATCCACGCTGCTTTTAGCGTGAGCAGGCGTGCTGCTTCCCATTCCGCTTCGTAGCGATACAGCTTGGCTTCTAACTGAGATGCCAGCTTGTAAGGGGTGCGATAGTCAGTTTTTACCTTCAGCTTTTTCAACAGTTCGCGAGTACGGTCGATCGATGCTTTAGCCACACCAATGGCCATGGCGGCAACGACAGGGCGAGTGTTATCGAAGGTCTGCATAACACCTGCAAATCCTTTCTCGACGTTTACCTCAGGATCACCCAGCAGGTTGCTGGCTGGAATGCGGCAGTCGGTGAAGGTAATTGCAGCTGTGTCTGAGGCCTTGATACCAAGCTTCTTCTCCAGGCGAACGACTTCCATGCCCGGAGTGCCTTTTTCAACGATAAAAGATTTAATCGCTGCACGACCAAGAGAACGGTCGACGCTGGCCCAGACAACTACACAGTCGGCACGTTCACCGGAGGTGACGTAGATCTTTTCACCATTAATGATGTACTCGTCGCCATCACGGACTGCAGTCGTGCGGACAGCCGCCGAATCGGAGCCAAAGCCCGGCTCTGTGATCGCCATCGCTGCCCACTTGTGACCGAAGCGCGCGAATTGCTCGTCATCGGCAACCGCAGCAATAGCGGCATTACCGAGGCCCTGACGTGGGAGCGTCAGAGAGAGGCCAACATCACCCCAGCACAGCTCTGCCAGCGACAGCACTGTCGACATGTTGGTGCCGTTCTGGACACCTTCTTTTTTCGGGCCGGTTTCCTGCTTCAGTTTTCCTGCACCCGCGCCGACACCAGGAGTGCCGTCGTTCATGCCGTCCATGATGGACGCCAGCATATCCAGTTCAACTGGATAATCGTGCTCGGAACGATCGTACTTGCGTGACACCGGACGAAAAACGCTGGTGGCTACCTGATGTGCCTGATTGACCAGAGCACGGAACTTTTTAGGATTTTCTAAGTTAATCATCTGTGCTTCTCCTTACAGGTGCATGCCGCCGTTAACGCAGGCAAGAACCCGCAGATCACGATACCAACGTTCAGCTGGGTGCTCTTTGGTGTAGCCATGGCCACCAAGAAGCTGAACAGCATTTGTCCCAATTTCCATCGCCTTCTCAGAGCACAGTAGGTGTGCAAGGTATGCTTCGCGGTGGAATGGCTTGCCGGCTTCAGCGAGTGCTGCAGCACGCCAGGTCATCAGGCGCATAGATTCCAGCTCAATACCGATATTGGCGACCATAAAAGCAACCGCCTGGCGGTGTGAAATCGGCTCACCAAATGCTTCGCGCTCGTTGACGTAAGGGATCAGGTAGTCGAGTGCTGCCTGACAGGCACCGATGGCCAATGCACACCAATGCAGTTGGCCAAGGTCGAGGAAGGCTTCGAAATTAAAGCTGTCGTCACCCAGAAGTGCGTCCTGCCCAATTAATACTTTATCCAGCGTCAGGGTACCGGTTGCGGTTGCTCTCAAGCCCATTGCCGGAGCCGCCTGCCACTGTACGCCCGGCGCATCGCCAGGGACCAGAAACAGACGATTGCGTCGTTTATAGCGAGCAGCAACCAAGTACATTGATGCCTCGCCACCGAATGGCACCAGGCTTTTCACACCAGAGATTACGAATCCCGCTTTGGTCTTTTTCGCTTTCGCTGTCAGCTTAGCCGGATCAAACAGAGGGGAGGGTTCTTGTACTGCAATCGCTGCTTTGACTGGTGTTTCGGTCAGGTAGGTTGGAAGGTATTTTTCCTTCTGGGCGTCGGTGCCCCATTTTACGATCGCATTGGCGACGGCAACAGGCGCGAGGGTCGCGTAGGCAAGCGAGAAGTCACCCCAGGCTAACTCTTCTGCAATGATGGCATTGGTCGTCGGGCTGTAGGACTGAGCCGCGCCACCGAGTGACTCGGGTACAGAGAAGTAATTGAGGCCGAGGTCCATGATGTCCTGCAGATAGGTCTCTGGCAGTTTCATGTCTTCATTGGCATCGTGCGCCAGTCCGCGGACAACGTCTTCGGCATAAGAACGGACAGTATCTTTGATCATCTGCTGCTCTTCCGAGAGCGTGAGATCGAATAATCCGGCAGTGCTTGGTTCGGGAAGCATCATCGGGTCGCCAGACTTTTTGTCCTTTTTGTTAGCGACCATCTGGCCTATGACTTCAAAGCCTTTCTTGGTACTGGCGTAGGCCAGTTTCTCTGCGGGACGGCGTAGCTTGTATTTCCGTGCGAATTCGCTGCCAGAAAACTTAATCGCAAGGCCTAAGCCGAAGCCTTGTATATCTTTTGCCATGGTACTTCCTCTTGATGACTCGTGTGAGGGACAGGACGTTACAAATTTATGTCATGCACCATCATTCTCACACCTTTTTCGTGTGGGTTGCATTGGCAGTCCTGACCGGACATAACGGGCCGGAATGCCAAAAACAGGACATGGTTGGGCGATGCTTGTGTGCAGGGTATGATAGGCGCAGTTTTTAATCGTTGAGGATAACCATGCTCACTCTGCTTTCTCCCGCAAAAACGTTGGATTTTGATACGCCACCTGTTACGGATCAGCACTCGACGCCAGATTATCTGGATGACTCAGCAGAACTTATTGATGTGTTGCGTAAGTATTCACCAGACGATATCGCGGGCTTGATGAAGTTGAGCCCTAAGCTCGCAGAGTTGAATGTTCAACGATACAGCGACTGGCAATTGCCGTTCCCTGATGGACAAGCAAAGGCCGCTGTTCTGGCGTTCAAGGGCGATGTATACACAGGACTGGATGCGGACAGCATGAGTAAGCAGGATCTCGACTATGCCCAAGGGCATTTGCGAATCTTGTCTGGTTTGTATGGGCTGTTGCGCCCCCTGGATTTGATCTTACCTTACCGCCTGGAGATGGGAACTCGCCTTGATAACGATCGTGGCAAAGACCTGTACGCTTTCTGGGGAGATAAAATCACTGACGCGTTAAATGAACTGACGCGCGAATCTGGTATCACAACCATAGTGAATCTGGCGTCGAACGAGTACTTCAAGTCAGTAAAGAAAAAGCAGCTTGAAGCAGAGTTGATCACGCCGGTATTTAAGGATGAGAAGAACGGTAAGTATAAGATCATCAGTTTCTACGCAAAAAAGGCGCGCGGACTGATGGCGGCGTATCAGATTACAGAGCGCATCGAGGATGCGCAGGCATTGAAAGACTTTGATGTGGCAGGATATCGATTCTCCGAAGAAGAATCATCTGACACAGAATGGGTATTTAAACGAGCAGAGAAGGATATACCGAATGCGTAATCGCGTTCTCAAAGCAGTAACCGGTATGGGTCTGGGTGTGGGTATGGCCATTGGTCTGAGTGGCTGTGTACTCGCACCACAGACCATTGAGTTAAATGAGTCGTATGGGATTGAAGCCCCCACCGCGAGTGTTAATCGGGGCGCCCTGATCCGCGTGGTTGACCAGCGCGACGATATTGACGCGGACGAGAAACAATCTCTGGGGAGTCGTGGTGGTCGCCTCGCTGAGAATTCGCCGTTGCACGTTCAGGACGAGTTATCTGCCGTACTGACGCGTCGCCTTCAGGACAGCATGGCGCAGCTAGGATATGGCGCTTCCAGTCCGTTGGACCCGATTAAGCTTGAGTTGGCTGTAAATCGTTTTCGCTACAGCTGCAACGAAGGTTTTCTCGTTACCGCGTGCAGCGTCAGTATTCGTTTTAATATGACGGTTATTGACGGTGATACGACCTTCACTAAGCCTTACGGCCTGAGCGAATCGCGCCGGGTTGCGGCTGCACCGGTTAAGGAATACAACGAAAAGTGGGTAAATGGTGTGCTTGATCGTTTGTGGGAGTACATCTTCAGCGATCATGAGTTACGTGAGTATCTCGGCGTGTAACGGATTCGCTAAAGCACAAAAAAGCCCGCATCAGCGGGCTTTTTTGTGTCGATGTGGGGAGTAACTTAACTCAGCGCTTTGCTCAGTCTATCGATGGCATCACGCAGGGTGTTCATGCTGGTGGCGTAAGATACACGCATGTACCCCGGCGTACCGAACGCGGAACCAGGGACCAGCGCAACACCGGCATCGCTCAACAGCTTCTCAGCAAATTCCACGTCATCAGTGATGCCCATCTTTTCCATCGCACCTTTCACGCACGGATAGGCGTAGAAAGCGCCGTCACCCGGAATGCAGGTGATGCCCGGAATGCCGTTCAGGGCATCGACAATGTAGTCATGACGTTCTTTGAACGCGGTAACCATAGGCGTTACACAATCGCGACCGCCTCGAAGTGCCGCTTCAGCAGCTACTTGCGAGATAGAGGTAGGATTAGACGTGCTCTGTGATTGAATCTTTTTCATCGCCCCGATCAGCTTTGCCGGGCCCGCTGCGTAACCGATACGCCAGCCCGTCATGCTGTACGCTTTAGATACACCGTTTAATACGATAGTGCGGTCGTAGAGATCCGGGTTGGCTGTGAGGATATTCTCGAAGCCAAACTCTGCCCACCAGATGTACTCATACATATCGTCAGTTGCGATCAGTACATCAGGATATTTACGCAATACTTCACCAAGGGCGATAAACTCTTCTTTGGTGTATGCCACGCCGGATGGGTTGGATGGGCTGTTCAATACAACCAGACGGGTTTTGTCCGTGATTACAGCGTCCAGTTGCTCTGGCGTAATTTTGAAACGCGTTGATTCATCAGTTTCGATGATAACCGGCTGACCTTCAGCGATCTTCACCATGTCTGGGTATGACACCCAGTACGGAGCGGGGATGACAACTTCGTCGCCCGGATTGATCAAAGCCAGAGACACGTTGAAAAAGCTTTGCTTACCGCCGCAAGACACCAGAATCTGGTTGGCTTCATAGTCGAGGCCATTGTCTTTTTTCAGCTTTTCTATGATGGCGGATTTGAGGCCAGGAGTACCGTCAACGGCGGTGTACTTGGTGAAGCCCTTATCAATCGCTTCAGCCGCTGCCGCTTTAATGTGATCTGGAGTATCGAAATCAGGCTCGCCCGCACCGAGTCCAATAATGTCTTTGCCTTCCGCGCGCAATTCCGCCGCACGGTTGGTCACCGGGTCACCGCCAGGGTTGGGGATGGCTTGATCAGTTGAACGCGATCAGACAGTTTAAGATCCAAAGTACTTTCCTCTAGCATGGCCACAAGCGGGCCTCAAAATAGGCGTTAAAACGGCGTATAATCTTACTTGATTCGGACGTTAACTGGAATCCTCATGAACAAGCCATTCGAGCTATCTTCAAAGTATTCGCCTGCAGGCGATCAGCCTACGGCCATCAATGGGCTGGTGAAAGGCATTGAGGCTGGCCTGCTGAAACAAACTTTGTTGGGTGTAACGGGCTCAGGTAAGACTTATACCATGGCAAATGTCATCGCCCGTTGTGGTCGTCCTGCAATCATAATGGCACACAATAAGACATTGGCTGCTCAGCTATACGGTGAGTTCAAAGAATTTTTCCCCAATAACTCCGTCGAGTACTTCGTATCCTATTACGATTACTACCAGCCAGAGGCCTATGTGCCGGCGTCGGATACCTTTATCGACAAAGACGCGTCCGTGAATGAGCACATCGAGCAGATGCGGCTGTCAGCAACCAAGGCCTTAATGGAAAGGCGCGACGCCATCATCGTTTGTACGGTGTCAGCGATCTACGGCCTGGGCGATCCGGACTCTTATCTTAAGATGATGCTGCATCTGGTGCGCGGTGATCAGGTTAATCAGCGTGACATTCTGCGCAGACTGGCTGAACTGCAGTACACCCGTAACGACGCCGATTTTCACCGTGGTACCTACCGTGTACGTGGCGAAGTCATCGATATTTTCCCTGCTGAAAGTGATGACGAAGCCATTCGCGTTGAGCTGTTTGACGACGAGGTGGAGCAAATCAGCACATTTGACCCGCTAACCGGCCAGATATACAGCCGCCTTGCGCGCGTGACCGTCTACCCGAAAACACACTATGTGACTCCACGAGAGAAGATACTCGATGCAATTGAAGGCATTAAAGAGGAACTGAAAGAGCGTCTGGAATACTACCGTAAGGAAAATCTCCTGGTAGAGGCGCAGCGTCTCGAGCAGCGTACGAAATATGATGTGGAAATGATGCAGGAGCTGGGTTACTGCTCTGGTATTGAGAACTACTCCCGCTACTTGTCCGGGCGTAATCCCGGAGATGCGCCTCCTACCTTGTTTGATTACATACCCAACGACGCTTTGGTGTTTGTCGATGAATCGCATGTGACGATTCCCCAGATTGGTGGCATGTACCGAGGTGACCGCTCGAGAAAAGAGACATTAGTGCAGTTTGGCTTCCGACTGCCCTCGGCGCTGGACAATCGTCCAATGCGCTTTGAGGAGTGGGAGTCGATCGTGCCTCAGTGCATATTTGTTTCGGCGACACCGGGTAACTATGAGAATGATCATCAGGATAATGTGGTTGAGCAGGTTGTTCGCCCAACGGGGCTGATAGACCCCGAGATTGAGGTCCGCCCGGCGACGGGGCAGGTTGATGACTCCCTACATGAGATCCACGAGCGCGTGGCCAAGGGAGAGCGGGTTTTGATAACGGTACTGACAAAACGAATGGCCGAGGACCTCACGGAGTTCCTGCACGAACAGAATGTGCGGGTGCGTTATCTTCACAGCGACATCGATACCGTTGAGCGTGTCGAGATTATTCGCGATTTACGTTTGGGCGAGTTCGACGTTCTGGTGGGGATCAACCTTCTGCGTGAGGGGCTGGACATCCCAGAGGTGTCGCTGGTGGCCATTTTTGATGCAGACAAAGAGGGCTTTTTGCGTTCCGAGCGCTCGTTGATTCAGACTATTGGTCGTGCCGCACGTAACCTGAACGGTAAGGCGATTCTTTACGCTGATCGTATTACCGATTCGATGCAGCGCTCAATGGATGAAACGGCTCGTCGTCGCGAAAAACAAATTGCCTTCAACGAAGCAAATAACATCACACCGAAAGGGGTGATGAAGTCCGTCGAAGATATTCTCGAGGCAGCGCCACCGCCGGGTAAAAAAGGCAAGCAGCGGGGTCGGGCGAAACAACAGGTTGCTGAAAAAGAAGCAGCGTACAGTGCCGATGACTGGCAGCACCTCAACTCGGCGGAGCTGGGTAAGCGCATCAGCAAAGTAGAGGATGATATGTTCAAAGCCGCGAAGGACCTGAACTTTGAAGAGGCCGCGAAGCTTCGCGACCTGCTTCATTCGATGAAAGAAAAAATGATCGAAAACAGTTAAGGCATATCTGAATTGTTCAGAGGTGCCTTAACGCTGCTTCGAATGAATCGACGTGCCGGACAGCAGTGACCGGTGCCGGGGCGCGATTGCTATCAAGCGCTCAGAATACCGGCAAAAATGACGAACAACGCAACGATCCCCGTATCCCATACAATAGTCCGGGCAACGGGAATACCTGCAGCGTAGATTAAGGGATAAACGATTCGCGAGCCCGCAAATACCATAGCTCCCCAGACGGTCAGTTCATTCGATACACCAACCTGTGCTGCGACCAGGATCAAGGCCACAAAAATATAACCCGTCTCCATTGTATTGCTGACGATTCGCTTGAAACGCTGAGCGAGCACACTTTCCTGTTCAGGCAAGGTATCGCGGTTCCCCATAAAGTAGCCTATTCCGTAGGCTTTTAGTCCAAATGTGGCCTGAATCAATAAGATGATCAGTGAAGTCATTGCGAACGTCAGCAGTGACAGCATTTCCGTGCTCATGGAGCTTTCTCCTGTAGAAAGATATTGAAAGTTGCATAAAATAGCCGGCTACAATCAGGGGCTATATATAAGAGGCTCGCTGATTCAAAAAGGATTCACACAAAATGAAAAAAATGTGTGAAACCCACAGGGATACGGATAAGTCAGGTGTAAATGGACAAAATTACGGATGAGTTGATCGTCGGAGCGCAGGCAGGTGATTCGCAAGCCCTCGATCAGTTGCTGTACTTCATTCAGCCGAATGTGCGCGACTACGCCATGAAACATTGTGTCATCAATGATGTGGAAGACGCGGTACAGGAAGTGCTGCTCACGGTTTCGCGACGTCTAGAAGCATTGCGCATTGTTGCGGCGTTGTCTTCCTGGGTGTTTACCACTACGCGGCGTGAGTGTCGGCGACTGGGTCGTACGGCATTTGATTTTGACCCACACGACGATGCCACTGCGGTTGCCTGGTTGGCGTCTACTCCAGAGCAAGATCAGCTGATTGACCTTGGGCGCGCGATTGAGCGCTTGCCCGATGAGTATCGACAGGTTCTGCTAATGAAAGATTACGAGCATCTTACCAACAAGGAAATAGCAGAGCAGACAGGAATCACGGTGGCAGCGGTAAAGAGTAGGCTGCACCGAGCTCGAACTATGGTGCGGGAGAGTTTGTTGGGGTTGTAACCTGTGCGCTTGATATAAATAAAAACGCCCGGCATTGCCGGGCGTTTTTGATTGGAAGGGTTACCCCTCACTAAGCGGTTTCACCACAAACAACAGGTCGCCCTGGTTAACCTGCTGGCCATCCGTATTCATAATACGAGTGACTTTGAACTTCTGGTTGGCAGGATAAAGCTGACTGTCGCCGCGATTGAATTGCTTCAGACTCAGTGGCGTAAACATCTTCATTGCTTCCATTAAGCACAGTGTCTGAGACACATCGATGACATCGCCTTCTTTGACAAAAGCAGGCTCGCTTGGAGACGATGAGCCGTAGAAAATACTGGTCGTTGGAGACAGTACTTTCAGTTCGTCAGAGCCTTCAATTTTAAGCTGAGAGGCATCCACCGCATCGGCACTCATATCTGCTGCTTCTTCGATGTCTTTGATCAAGGCATTCAGATCAATTCGGTCGAGGAATTTAGGCAGATAGGTTGTGTCGTACACGCCATCGACGAAGACTTGGTCATCCAATACTCGCTTCAGCAGCGGAATATTAGTGCACACACCAGTGATGGTGACTTCATCAAGGTAGCTGCGCAGCTTAGCAATCGTATCGTTACGGTCTTCACCGTAGCAGATGATCTGAGCAACCATGCTGTCATAGAACGGCGACACCTGCTTACCCGGTGCAGCCATCGAGATCAGCTCGATATGATCATGCTGTGGCAAGACGCACTCGCGGATTGTGCCCGGGGTAGGGACAAACTCCACGTTGTCGCCTTTAAACACCGCTTTCTCTGCGTTCACGCGAACTTCGATGGCGTAGCCCTTGTTAACCGGTTTCAGGTCCGCAATGTCGCCGCCTTCAGCAATACGGAACTGAGTCGAAACAATATCAATACCGGACACCAGCTCTGTCACCGGGTGTTCAACCTGCAGACGCGTGTTCATCTCCATAAAGTAGATGGCCATGTTGTCGAGATCGAAGATAAATTCGACTGTCCCGGCCCCAACATAATCCACGGCATCGGCGAGTTTTTCAGCGTAATCGTAAGCGCCTTGTTCCAACTCGCGTGGGAGCATAGTGGAGCCAGACTCTTCAAATATCTTCTGGTTGTTACGCTGAACAGAGCAGTCACGGAGACCCAGGATCTTGGTATTGCCCTGAGAATCACGCAGTACCTGCACCTCGATGTGACGCAGAGAGGTCACGTATTTCTCAAGATACACATCGCCGTTACCAAAGGCTGCTTTTGCCTCGGTAGAAATCTGGTGGAACAGCGCATGGATGCGGTCCGCAGACTCAACAACCTGAATGCCTTTACCACCACCGCCGTGCACCGCCTTCAGCAGGACAGGGTAACCAATGTCATCCGCAACACTGGCTGCATTCGCAGAGCTGGTCAGAATACCGTGCGAACCCGGAACAACAGGTACATCAACGCGCATTGCTGTATTAATGGCGTTTGATTTATTACCCATGGTTTCCATGGAGGATACGGGTGGACCAACGAAGTTAATATCGTGGTTACCACACAGTGCTGCGAACTGGCTACTTTCAGACAGGAAGCCAATTCCCGGATGCAGGGCATCGACGCCTTCGTGGTGCGCAATGCGTAAAACCGACTTCGCATTCAGGTAACTTTCGTCTGGTGTATTACCACCAATACATACCACGCGGTCGTTTGGCCCCAACATGTCGACAGGAACGGATTCCATATCTGGGTCAGACTGGATGAGCACGACCTGAATGTCGTTTTCTTGAGCTTTACGAATCAGTTTTACGGCAGTACAGCCACGGGCATGCACCATTACTTTCTCGATCTTGCCGTATTTCTTCTGACTGACTTCGTCTTCCGCTGTCTGAGGTGCCATGCGCGCTGCTGACACATAGCCTTCAAGAACACGCTCCAGTACATCGTTGACGCTATAACGTGCAACCGGAATATCCTGGTCGATCTCACGCAGACGTTCATCGAGGTCATCGAAGAATGGGTTCGATACCAGACCATCCATAGACTCAGACGAAACGGATAAATAGTTGGACAGGGTGCAAGTCGTCGGCAGGTAGCTCGGTACGACAATCTGCCCAGCAAACGGCATATTTGTTCCGGAGAAATAATACGTCTGCGCCAGTGGGTGAGTCACAAAACTAGCCTGTGCTCCACCGGTACAGTCACCAAAACCAAAGACAACCAGAGGCAGGTCGTTATCACGAACAAATCGTGTAATCCGATCGTTCACGACGGCCATGGAGAAGAGCGCTGCTGCGCCTTCTTTTGTCTGCATGCCGCCGGATGAAACAAAGCACACAACCGGTAATTGCTGGCGGGCACATTCCACCATCAGCTTGCAGAATTTTTCTGCCGAGGCCATATCAAATGCACCGGCCTGGAAATCAAGATTCGATACCAGAGCACCCACGCGTTGGGTTTTTCCGCCAATATTAATATCGGCCAAGCCCGTGATGACACCGCATGGCTGAATATTATTTTTCAGCGCTTTTTCAATGGACGAACGGAAGCCCGGGAATGCCACTGGGTCAGCAGACATCAGGTTGGCATTAATTTCTTCAAAGTTATCGAAGAAGCGCTCAATGATGGCACCCGGCGACGTGCGTTTTTCACGCTTGGTACTGTCCAACACATCCTGAATCAACAGGTCGTGATAGGCCATTGTCAGGCGGTTCCAGAAATCCTTTCGACGTCCAATGCTGACTGGATTAATGCGCCCGTTGTAACTTTTTCCCGACTGCTCTGCGTTGTAGTACTCAGGCAGTAGCTTCTCGAAAATAAAGGTGATGACAACAAACAAGGTTTCGGACAAACGCGGGAAGGCGAGCTTTTTCCACTCTTCCACAGACTTCAGGAAGTCGCCGCGCTGTGAACTCTTGATAAAATAGCTGAGCCAATAATTGAAGGACTCCAGTTCCTTCATGGTATAGCTCTCACCTTTTGTCGCCTCAGATAATGATTTATCCAGCAGCGCTTTTACCGACTCTCGCGACAGAGCACGGTTTTTATTGGCTTCTTTTGCAACGCTGACGAGGTTGTAAATGAAGTTGTCGTACAGGCTGCCGAATACCAGCATGTTCTGGCAAACGTGGCGGAATTCTTCGCGCAATTCATCATGCAGAATCGCATCCAGAATCGTGATATCTGGATTAGCTGGATTCTGGATGTTTTCCTGGCGGAACTGAATATAAGGCGCTAAAGCTTCTTCGATAATGCGACGGTTTGCTTCGGTAGCCTGTGTCGCCTCGTCGTTGCAGAGTGCTTCGGTGCGTGTAGAAAGCTTCAGCTCTGTGCGCACCTCTGCTGGCAGAAGGTCATCAGCAAGAATGGCATTTAATGCAGTTGCCAGAGACTGGCGCAGTGTGCCTTTGCCTTTTTCTGCAGTGCGTTCCGAGGTCAGTTCCTGACGCGTCTCGTGCGACAGCTGTTCGCGAATATAGGAGGCCAGTGGATGCGGATTATCATCAATAAAATCGGCAACCGCAGTAGCGTCCAGAATATCGGAAGAGCGCAGTAAAAAACGGCTCTGACGATAGTCTTCCAGATATTCCAGTAGGCCCTGGAAGTTCACGGCAGCGTCTGATTTCCAGCGATTAAACAGATACAAACCGAAGTTAAAGCATAGATCCTGTTTCGCTTTCAGGTAATTATTCTTAGGCTCGCCCAGGAATAAACGCACGATGGTATTACGGCTTTCGTCGCGCTCTTCGTATTTATTCCAGAAGTTCTTCCAGCTCTTCTGTAAGTTATCGTCGTAAACGATTTTCTCAGGAGCCTGAAGCCATTTCTGGAACTTGCGTTGCTGTTCTGTCTGAACGCGCTGTTCCAGCTGTCCTGCTGGGATTTCTTTTTCAGCGAGACGACCATAGTTCTCGACGGTCGTGGAGTGAATCCGACGGCGTAGAGTCAGGTATCGCGTATAGCGATAGCAGAGGCCGAAAATGTTGCTGTGTTCCGTTGGACTTTGCGCCAGGAAGAAGTTGGCGTTGGTTTCCAGTGTCGAAAGCTTTTCCGAAGGCGTCAGGAAACGGTCGATACTGCGCTTGTAGTGATCCATCATGTATGGATTTTTGCGCGTAAATTCTTTCGCACCTTCCTCGATGGATTGAATGCCACTGGTGATTGCACGCAGCAGGTTGCTTCGTTTTTCATCCGCATCCGTTGGTGCGTAGTCGATGATGCCATCAATAACACCGGACTCGCGAAGCTGATAACCAGATACTCCAACGTATTTCGCACACTCCTGCCATGACAGGTTGTACTTACGGGCGATGCTGGCAAGGCCCTGAGGCTGAATAGTATTGAAAATACCATCACGTACAGACAACAGGATATTGGTTGCGGCGAGTGGGATCGCACCGCCTGAATAACCGGCGCCCCAGATAATACCGAGTGTCGGAACGTCGTTGTTCACCATTTCGGTGATCAGGTGACTGATCGAGTGAGCCTGGTTGCTGGCATTGGCTTGTTCGCCCGCATCGGCTCCCGGTGTGTCGATGAAGGTGACGATTGGCATGGCACGGCTGGCGTAGTTACGAGCCTGTTGCGCCGCCCGATTATGATGAGTCGGCCCCCAGGCGCCGTTCGCGCTCGAACGGTTCTGGCAGATAAAACCGACACGACGAATCTGACCACCAAAGTCGAGGTCCGCTTCTGCACAGTAGAGTGGGCCGTCTTCGACTTCTGAGATAATACGTACAACGAGATGCTGAACAATCGATTTGGCATCGGTTCGTTGGGTGCTTTCACTTGGCGCGACAACGCTCTGAATGTAGTCGTCGATGTTCAGTTTGCGAAGTTTTTCGAGCTCGATAATGCACTGCTCGGGCGCAATCAATCCTTTGACTTTATGATCGACGGCGTTGTCTTCGTACTCTGGAAACAGAGAGAAGTCCGCGGACAACTTTTCGGCGATCTGAAATAACGGGTCCGTATGATTCGGTAATTCTTGTTGTGTCATGCGTTGTATTCCGTTGGTCTTGTTCAGGCGGCTCAATCAATCCGATGTCTCTGGGTGATTCGCCTGTTTTTATTTTTTATGCCCCTGTTGAATCCGGTTTCCCGGTGGTATGTCTGCTGCAGTGATCCAGTGGTCATAGCCGCTTAAAAATAAGTGCGGCGTTGGTTCCGCCGAAACCAAAACTGTTCGACATTACAGTCGACAGATCGGCATCGCGGTTGTCTGTAACCAGTGGCATTTCTGCTGCGCCCGGATCGCGTTCAATGACGTTCGCGCTTCCGGTGATAAAGCCTTCTTTCTGCATTAGCAGACAGTAGATGGCTTCCTGAACCCCCGCGGCACCTAATGAGTGGCCGGTGAGTGATTTAGTTGAGCTGAACGGGGGCATGCTGCCTTCAAAGGCGCGGTTTACGGCGTTCAATTCACATATATCACCCGCTGGCGTGCTGGTGCCGTGGGTGTTCAGATAATCTATTGTTGGGTTGCCCGCCATCTCCAGAGCATCGCGCATACAGCGCTCTGCACCTTCGCCTGATGGGGCGACCATATCAGCACCGTCTGACGTTGCCCCATAGCCGACGATTTCGGCATAAATAGTGGCGCCACGTTTTACGGCGTGTTCGTATTCTTCAAGTACCACCATGCCTGCGCCACCGGCGATGACGAAACCATCGCGTGTTGCGTCGTAAGGGCGGGAGGCCTGCTCTGGTGTATCGTTATATTTGGTTGATAGGGCGCCCATGGCATCGAACTGCATGGTAAGTGTCCAGTGCTCTTCTTCACCGCCACCGGCAAACATGACATCCTGCTTGCCCCATTGGATAAGCTCCATGGCATTACCAATGCAATGTGCGCTGGTCGCACAGGCTGACGTGATGGAGTAGTTCACGCCACGAATAGAAAACGGTGTCGCCAGGTTGGCAGACACGGTGCTGCCCATTGAGCGTGTGACGCGATATGGACCGACGCGTCGGATACCTCGCTCGCGCAGGGTATCCACGGCATCCACGATATCACTGGCGGACGCGCCACCAGAACCTGCAATCAGGCCCGTTCGGGGGTGGCTGATCTGCTCTTCGGTTAAGCCTGCATCAGCGATCGCCTCTTTGAGCGCGAGGTAGGAATAGGCCGCAGAATCCCCCATGAAACGCTTCAATTTGCGGTCGATTAATTCATCTGTATTGATATTCGGGCGACCGGCAATATGACTGCGAAAACCGGCTTCTTCATAGTCAGGAACGAACTGAATACCGGATTTCTGGTTTTTCAGAGAGGTGACAACCTCATCTTTATTGTTGCCGATGCAACTGACGATACCTAACCCAGTGATAACAACGCGGCGCATTACGACTAAACCTGACCTTATATCTGTTCTGAAAACGTGCGGACGACGCAGTAAATCCTTCGCCCGCTGCAACCCAACACTATAAAGCACTGGGTCTCTGGAACAAATCAAAAACTGGGGAAAAACGTTCGTTTGGCTGATTTAGGGGTCTTCAGGGCGTAGCGGTGGCCGAGATGTGCCTCAGCACACCACTACAGGGCCGTGCTCAGGCCATTGTAAACCGCTTATGTTCGCGCCTTGCGCTCAATATACAGGCTGTTGTACCAGTAGCGGCTGAGTGCCAGCAGGGCGAGTGCGGCAGCCGAAATCGTTAAAAGCTGAGTGCCGGGGTAGCGGCTGTCGTGGAAGAGCATGGCGATACAGGTGAGCGTCATCAGGCCTGCTGCAAATCTCTGCAAGCCGACAGACTGTAACCACCAGATATCGTTAGTTAGTTTCTGCGCGATTAACGCGAACAGTAGTCCCGCGGCACTGCCAACAAGGATGTCCAACGGCCAGTGTGCGCCGACGGCGGCGCGACTGATGGCGGCGACCAGGGCAATCGCCAGTAGCGCGAGGGTGGCTGGAATACTGCGCATGTTAAGCGCAAGAAGACCCGCTGTGGCCAGAGCCGTGAATGAGTGTCCGGATGGGAAGGCATGGTTCTTTACTACTGGGCCAATCACTTTGAAGGTTTCGAGGTCCAGCACCGCCGGTGGACGGGGGATTTCCAGAAGATTCTTCAGTCCATGGACAAATAACGCGCCAATCACCAATAAAACAAAACCAGAGTTGAATATATGCGGCGCACGGCTGGCCACGATGGCAATTACGGCAACGGCAAACAGGGTGTCTGCAACAAAGGTCATATTCGCCCAGAATACGTCGGGCAGAATACCGGCTTCGCGGTTAAACCAAAGAAACAGAGGCTGGTTCAGCTGTTCGGAGCTGACACCGGCAGCCATTATCAGAAGTACCATGGCTGTAGAAATCAGCAGGGTATCCGTTTTCATTTTTAATCCTGATCCGGTGCTGTTGTCGTTTTTTCAGTACCACCGGTATGCCGAATAATGACGATGGGTCCGGACTGATACAGAATTTCATAAGGATGCTTAATCTTGCGCATGCGATCTTCGCGTCCGAAACCCACTTCGCCGGGTTTCAGGCCACGCCGTTCTGTCCATGTATCCAGATACACGTTGAAGCTGGGCATGTCGATTGATTGAGTGACTACTGGCTGCCCAAGTTCTTTCGCAAACATAGCCGCGTCCCATACCGGGCGTTGCTGTGTTTCGCTGAATGTCGGAATGAATAAAAACCAAAGTACGACCGCTTGTATGACTCCGGCTAAAACGAGACCAAACCAAGGGCTGAAGCGCGTCCAGAAAATAACCGCCAGAGAGGCAAGCAGCCCCAGTGCAGCCAGTATGACGAAATGATTGTCAAAGTAGTCGGCGGCGCGTTGTGCTGTTGCTATCTCAATAGGGTTTGTCAGTCGCGCTTCGATAACTGGAATCAGCAGCGGGAATGCAACGAGAAGGCCAAGCAAAATGGCTGGGAATAATGCAGCTAGCCAGCGGCTCTTTAACCAGTCACGATAGCGTGCCATCAGAATAACCAGTGGCGTCACCCCATACAGGATGTAGTGGGGGAGCTTAGTGCTGGCGAGGCTGAACAAGGTCAGAACGACCAGAAACCAAATCCACAAGAAACGATTCAGCGGGTCGCCACCACTCAGTGTGGTTTTGATGCTTGGTAGAACTCTGATGAGCAGTCCACCAAAGGGCGCAAGAACAAACGGCAGTACGAGCGGGTAAAACAGCAGTCCACCGTCGTGTCCTTCCATCGCGTTATTGAAGCGATTGACGTTGTGCTTCATGAAGAAGCCGTCAATAAATTCCTGACCGTGAATCTGATAAGCCGCGATATACCAGGGCGCCGCAATCGCTAAGAAAATAATCCAGCCGGGGATGAAAAAGATGGCGCGTAAAAATTCCCGGGTATAGCCACTTGTAAGGTAGAAAAGTCCACCGGCCATGAACGGAATGGCAACCGCTACCGGGCCTTTTGTCAGCATTCCCAGACCCATCAGAACGTATATTCCGACCAGAAGTTTGGTCGACGGCTTCTGGGTGTAGATGTACATCGCCAGCATGGTAGTCGCCAGCAACATGTTGAGCAGGCCATCGGCGGTAGCAACATGGGTAATGGCATTAATACCAGCAGCCGTGGCTGCCATCATGGCGGCGGCAACGGCAGTCTGTGGATCCAGAGTACGGCGGGTAAAAGCAAAGATAGCCATTACCCATAGAATGCCTGCTAATGCTGATGGTAAGCGGAACACCCACACATCGGTCCCGAAGGCAGCTACGGATGTGGCTTGTAACCAGTAAATCAGAATCGGTTTGTCGAAGCGGATGCGGTCGTTGAGGTAGGTGGTAATAAAATCACCGCGCTCAAACATTCCCCGTGTTGCTTCACTGAATGCACCTTCGTCGTGGTCGAAGAGCAGAAAACCGTTGAGGTTCAGGGTCATCAGAACGACCACAAACCCCAACAGCCATAAAGGCATTGCTGAGCGGCTCATGAAGATTCTCAGCTTGTTGTCGTTGAGTCAGTTTGCTTGGGTGCGGAAGCCGTAGCCCAGTCATCGTCACCCACGGGTACGGCATCATCGCGGTGATAAATGACGTATTGCTCCCGTTTCGACGACTCGAAATACGTTCGGGAAATCAGCTCAGACAAAACACCGGTAGTTAGGAACTGTAGGGAAGCAATCAGGAACACTACTGCAATCAGAAACAGCGGCCGACCGCCAATGTCTTCACCAAGTGCGAATTTCACAAACGCCAGGTAAACCAACATCAGTGAACTGACCGAACCGAGTGCGAGACCAATCGAACCGAAGAAGTGACCCGGACGGGCGCGATAGCGCATAAAAAAGTAGACCGACAACAGGTCCAGAATTACCCGGAACGTACGCGAAATACCGTATTTGGACTCACCCGCTGTCCGAGCGTTGTGGTTGACTACAATTTCGCCAATACGGCTCGGCGGAACAACGGCCGCAACCCACGCAGGAATGAAGCGGTGCATTTCACCGTACAGTCGAACCTGCTTAATCACGGATGCTTTATAGATCTTCAGCGAGCAGCCGTAGTCGTTAATGCGGACACCGGTGATTTTACCGATCAGGCGATTAGCGATACGGGATGGGATTTTACGCAGGAATAAATCATCTTTGCGGTTTTTACGCCAACCCGTGAGCAGGTCAAGATCACGTTCAATCAGATGATCGACCATGCGGGGAATGTCGTTCGGGTCGTTCTGCAGATCGCCGTCGAGAGTGGCAATAAGCTCGCCTCGTGCTTCATCGATACCAGCTTGCATAGCGGCTGTTTGACCGAAGTTGCGGCGTAATTCAACCACGCGGACATGTGCACCATATTCGTCAGCTTCACGCTGCAGAGCTTGCGGTGTGCCGTCTGTAGAGCCATCGTCAACGACCAGCAACTCCCACTGTCCTTCATAGCTGGCCAGTGCTTCGTGCACTGCCGACACCATAGGTTTGGCATTTTCGATCTCGTTATACATAGGGATAACGATTGAAAGTGAAGGCTTGGCGTTTGTTGCCTCAGTCAAGGTAGATACCACGCTGGTCGTTTATTTTGTTGGGCGCGATGATACCGGAAACTTTATGTCGGTAAAACGTTACTCGACGGGCTTTTCGTCGAACCCTCTGTTCACGCCATGTGTAAGAACGACCAGAAGTCCGGTAAGAATAAAGGTCGAACCCAGTACGAACAGATGCAGGTTAACCGCTGCAGCAAGCGCAGCGGTTTTCTCAATGCCCCATGGAAGCAAGCCGGCCATGACACCGGCTTCATAGGTACCTGCTCCTGCTAACCCATGAATCGGCAGAACGGAACTCAGCTCGCCGGTAGTCGCACCACTCCAGCTCGACGACAGCGGAAGGCCAGTAAACACGCTGAGCAACCAGGCAAACACTGCCAGCTTTAACGCCCAGTTTACAACGGTCCACAGTAATGCGCGGGCAAAGGTCAGTGGATGATCGGGAAGTGCGACCATCAGATCATGCAGGGTGGCCTTCCATCCGGTGCCTCCAGCAAGGTATGTGCGCAGCTTTTGTTGCATCAGTAGTGCGAGCATGGGGGCCATTAATACGAGAACCGCGATCACTACCCGAGTTTCGACTCCCCATGGCGTCAGGGTCTGTAGGCTAATAAACGCTAATGCGAGTAATACGTATAAATCCAGTAGCCGCAGCCAGAGCAATGCAGGTGTGGAATGGCGATAGGGGATGCCATATCGTTGCTTCATAAGAAGCGGAAAGCTGGCTTCGCCGCTGCGCATGGGCAGTAGGTTGTTGAAGAAGTTATGCAGTACTGTGATGCGAAGCAGTGGTAGGAACGACCCGCGCGTATACGTGGCAAAAAAATCATGAAAACGCACGGCGCGCAGAAGGTAACTGACCAGCATGAGGAGGAGGCCGATTGCCAGTTGCTGTGGCGGGACCGCTCGCCAGCTATCCAGAATACGCAGCCAACCGTAATGTTCTTCAACCAGCCAGATCAGGCCGAGAAGCAGAGCGGAACCAAGCCAGAATTTCCAAGATGTCAGCACAAGAGCGCGCCCTTAAGTAGAACAGGCGCGTATTCTCTACACTTCAGCCGCCAGTCGCAACCAGGCGCTGCGAACCTGTCGGTTCGTTTCTTCGAGTGCGTTACTCAGTTCGCGACGGCGGAATTCGCCCGGGGAAATGCCCGTCCAGGTTTTGAAGCGGCGTTGGAAAGAGCGTGGCTCGGTAAAGCCGAGTCGCAGAGCGATATCTGATACCGACCAGTCTTTAGAAATCAGCCAGTCCTGGGACAACTCAAGACGCAGGTCGTCGAGGATTTGCTGGTAAGAGGAGTCCGCTTCTAATAAGCGTCGCTGTAATGTCCGTTCTGACATGCCCAGCTGGCTTGCCACACGCTCTCGCCGTGGGATCGTGCGCTCCATCATAGCTTGCAGCGTTGATCTGACCTGAATCACAACCGGGTCACAGCGCTGTAGCTCCTGATGCTGCTTTTCAGCCTGCTCTTGCAGGGTTTTCAGCAGAGTCGGGTCTGGGTGTCGAATCGACAGGTCCATTAGCGAGGCGTCAAACTCCATTACGTTTACTCCTGAGTCGAAGATGAGTTCACAGCGGAAATAGCGTTGATAGCGTTCAAGCGTTTCTGCTGACGGGGCTTTGTGTTCAAAATAAATACGTATAGGGGCGATATCGTCGCGGCCGGTAACCCAGCGCGAATACTCGACGGTCGTCGCCAGATATTCATCAATGAGGTGCGGTCGAACGAGATCGTCGCGGCAATAACAGTTCCAGCGAATCGATACGATGTTCTTTCCCTCAGACAGCTCTGTGGTACCCAGATTGCCTATCAGTGCTTCGTACTTTGGCACCAACCTGAGCGCTTCACCGCCGCTCTGACAATTCATGATCAGATACCCGACCAGACCAAAAGCGCCCGGCGCTACATACCTGGCGCTGTTAAAGCCAAAGCTGTCGTCACCGGCTCGTGTGATAAGCCAACGCATCATGGCCTCAAAGTCATTTGCGTCGACTCTGGCCAATCGGTTGTCGATCACGCCGTGGTTCACAGAGCAGGCATTTAATGCGTCTGTTGGAGCGATTCCGTAGTCTTGTGCTGTTCGTAAAAACAGGCGTACAAAAGCAGACGAGACAGTACCCGTCAGGTAGTTATTATTCTTGTTCATAAGCTCTTCCATGTATCTGGAACATTCGGCCGCGCTTCTGGACAAACCAAAAGAGCCAACAGAATTAGAGGACGAGAGTTATACTGATTTAACGACATCGGTGCGGCAAGCACATGTGTGTTACAGAATGTTAGTGTCCTGTTACATAGTTGCAGGCACTTCCTTTTGCGCAAATTTCTGGCGCAAAATGTAGCGAGTTGGTCTTGGCGGTAACGAGTACAGCATTAGATTTAGCGGAGTAATTGAATGCAGCAGCCGGAAACAAGCTGGTCGCAGGGCGGTCGGGAGTCCGATTGGAGCCGGATTCAGGCGGGGAGTCAGTGGGATATCATTATTGCCGGAGGCGGCATAACGGGTGCTGGTGTTGCACGTGAGGCCGCCCGTCGAGGCCTGAAAGTGTTACTTGTGGACCGACAAGACTTTTCCTGGGGGACCTCAAGTCGATCGTCGAAAATGGTTCATGGTGGCTTAAGGTACATTGCTCAGGGAGATGTGCGGACCACTTTGCATTCTGTACGTGAGCGCGAAAGGTTGATGCAGGAGGCCCCCGGTCTGGTGGATCTGATGCCCTACATGATGCCGCACTATGAAGGGCGGTTCCCCGGACGTTTTGCCTTTGGCATGCTGCTTAAGGTCTATGATTTACTCGCCCGACGCCGCTATCACCAGTTTCACTCAGCGACAAAGATCGCTGAACGTTACCCATTTCTTAATCAGGCCGACTTGGTGGGTGCATCCGAGTTTGCTGATGCCGTAACGGACGACAGCCGTCTTGTTATGCGAGTTCTGCATGAGGCACGCAGTGACGGTGCAACGGTACTGAATTATGTCTCTGTATCTTCGTCGCAAGAGGGCGATGACCGTGTTCTGGTTTCACTGCGCAATGAGGTAACCGGCGAGACGGCTGACGTCAGTGCGTCAGTGCTGGTGAATGCAACCGGCGTCTGGGTGAATGAGTTGAGGGAGCAACGCGGAGAGCAAGCGAATGTGCGCCCGGCTCGTGGCAGTCATATCGTCATTGATCGTTCGAAATTGCCGACTGATGTGTCATTTACCATTCTCCACCCGGAAGACCAACGCCCGATTTTTGTGTATCCGTGGGAGGGGCGGACCGTAATAGGCACGACCGATCTCGATCACCCTAAGCCAGACAATGGTGAGGTCGGGATTACCCGGCGTGAACTCGATTATCTGTTGCGCCTTGCAAGCTTCCAGTTCCCGCAGGCACAGATCACAGAATCCGACGTCATCAGCAGTTGGGCTGGAGTACGACCGCTGGTATCGGGTGGCGCTGCAAACAGTTCTAAAGAGAGTCGGGATCATACCGTATGGAGAGACAACCGACTGGTATCAGTGAGCGGGGGAAAGCTCACTACCTTCCGACTTATCGCTCTGGATGTACTTAAAAAAGCGTCAGACCTACTACCCGAAGTGGACGTGGATAAGAAAGCGCGGGTGTTTACTGATGCCGGTAACCCCAGCATGGCCGTTGGTGTTTCTGAGCGGCAGTTGCGTCGATTGACGGGATATTATGGGCAGCACGCTGAAGACATACTGGCGAGTGTTGAGGATGATTCAGAAGCGCTTAACACGGTATCTGATACCGAGGTACTCTGGGCCGAGCTCTGTTGGCAAGCTAAGTCAGAGGCAGTGGTTCATCTCGATGATTTGCTGCTCCGCCGCAATCGTCTAGGGCTTCTTTTACCGGATGGTGGTCTTGAACACGAATCCGAGTTGAAGCGCCGTTTGCAGCCGATTTTTGGATGGGACGATTTAAAGTGGCATGAAGAGGTAGCCCGGTATCGACTGATCTGGCAGCAGTTTTATTCCCTGCCGTCGCCGCAATCAGAAGCTGCCGCATCAACCTCAGATTCAGGTGCCGAGTGCGCCTGATTCTTCCGACACCAGAACAATAGCCTGCTCAATGGTCGTTTCCAGCTGGCTCGGTGTCAGACAGAGTTGTTTCCAGGGGATGGCATCAGCATCCCCGTGCTCCCAGCAGTGTATGGCGGCAAGGTGGCGGCCATAGATTCCAGTGTGTTTGCTGATGGCTTCGGTCAATTCATCTGGCAGGCTGACTTTGGCGCAGACTTCATCAATTGGCAGATCCAGCAGTGCATCGAGCAGGGAAAACAATCCCAGAGTGAATGCCGTATCCGGATCAAGCTCATCACTGAAGGCAGAAATTCCCTGCATCAGATGCGCTCTGAACAGGGCTTGTTGCTGCAAAATAGCGGGCTTATCCGACAGCTTACCGAGAGCCAGAAGGTTCGCCCAGCGCTTTATGCGATTCAGACCCAGTGCCGTAGCGGCGCGTTGTAATGTGGTGATCGAAGCTCCCTGATTCACGGTTGGCGAGTTAGCCATCTGCAATAAACGGAAGCTGAGCTGAGGGTCACGGCGTACCGTATCTACAATATCTTCGAACTCCGCATCGGGTTTGTTCAACGCAGTAATCAACTGCATGACAGCGAGGTGCGAGTCGGGTGTGCGGCGGCCAAACATAGTGATCGGCTTGCTGAAAAAATATCCTTGGAACAAGTCGTAGCCAGCTTGTTTGCAGGCCTCGAATTCTTCGTGTGTTTCGACTTTCTCGGCCAACCATAGCAGGCCATCGCGGTGAAAAGTGTCGCGGATAGTGGCCGCATCGGATTTTCCTGTCAGCGCCGGTAAGTCGACCTTGACGATATCGGCATACGCCAACCATGTGGCTTGATCACTGCTACCGGTGAAGTCATCTACGGCGATGCGGTATCCCTGTTTCTTAAGGCGTTTTACCGCTGCAATATTAGTCTCGCTGGGCGGGATATGTTCGAGTAGTTCTATGACCATTTCGTCAGGGGACAATGGCAGATCGATGACGAGGAAGTCGGCTGTGAAGTTGACGAAAGCGGGTAGGCCAGCTGTCACCGATGCCATGCCAATTTCGTGGAGGGCACCAATGACGACTTCAGTCGTTGCATCATTCCCGTGCGCGTTCTGCCAGGTGACGTTGTCAGTGGGGACCGGCCGACACAACAGTTCATATGCGTAGATAGATTGTTGCTTATCTAAAATGGGCTGACGGGCCAGTAACGGACGGTCCTGCATGAACGATTCACCAACTGAGTTACATTATTCACCGATTTTTTCAGTGTAGACGGTATTTCAGCCTGCGTTTTGAATAGCCTTGTCTACACTTTCTGGAGAAGCGATTTCCGGAGTAAATTATGAGCAATGTTCTCAGCAGTGTTGATGCCCGTACCCAGCTTGTCGGGCAGAACCGGTTGGAACTGCTGTTGTTCCACCTCGGCGGGCATCAGTACTTTGCGATTAACGTATTTAAAGTTCAGGAGGTAATGCGCCTTCCTGAATTGACCAAAATTCCAGACAGTCATCCGTGTATCCGAGGGGTGTGCCACGTTCGCGGTCAGACCGTCCCTGTGGTTGACCTGCGAGCGGCGGTGAAGATGGGGCCGATGCCCGGTGACACCAGTGAATGCAACATCATCGTCACTGAATACAACATGACGGTTCAGGCGTTTCTGGTCGGCGGCGTGGATCGTATCGTGAACATGAACTGGAATGAGATTCTTCCGCCTCCTGGTGGGGCCGGTCGTCAGCACTATCTGACGGCAATTACTCGTATTGACGAGCGTATCGTTGAAATCATTGATGTCGAGAAAGTGCTGGCGGAAATCAGTCCTTATGAGCAGGATCTGACCGATGACGCTTACGATCGCGACCTGCTCGAGCAGGTGCGAGGTAAAGACATTCTCATTGTCGACGACTCCAATGTAGCGCTAGAGCAAATGAAACTTGTTCTGGGACCGATGGGGCTGAATATTGTCGAAGCGCGCAATGGTCTGGAGGCATACCAGACTCTGATGCACTGGAAGCAGGAAGGGCGGGACATCAATGATCGCCTGTTGATGATCATCACCGATGCCGAAATGCCGGAAATGGACGGCTATATGCTGACAACGGAGATACGACAGGATGCGGAACTTAAGGACACCTTCATCATTCTGCATACGTCCTTGTCCGGGAATTTCAACAAAGCCATGGTCGAGAAAGTGGGTTGTAATGGTTTCCTGTCGAAGTTCAAACCGCACAGTCTGGCGGAAGAAGTCCAGAAATTGATACGTTTGAAAGTGGAGCAGAGCGCAGGCTAGCGATTGCAGGCTGCTTTGCCCTCTACTTTGCCCGTTATTCTGCCTGTCACTCTTCCTACTGAGCGAGTAGACTTGAGGCCAGTTTGGCTCAGGAGGCTCGCATGCACATATCACGTCTTTTTATTTACCCTGTAAAGTCATGTGCTGGCGTTGAGGTCGATGCATTGCACTTTGACTCTTCCGGGCCTGTCGGCGATCGCCGATTTGTCATTACCACTCCTGCCGGTGACTTCCTCACGCAGCGTGAACTTCCAGAGATGGCCCGTATTCAGCCGAAACTGGCCGATACCCAACTCACGCTTTCGCACCCAGATGCCAAAGACTGTGTGGTTCACTTTGATACTGATGGTCCAACTCACCGGGTGAGGGTATGGCGGGACGAAATTCTCGGTGTCGATTGCGGTGACGAGGTGGCGGCCTGGCTAGCGTCTCGCCTTGGTCAGGAGGCTCGTTTGTCGGTGTTGCCCTCGGATAACCCCAGACTGGCCGATCCTGCTTACGCGGAGGCTGGAACTCAGGTTGGATACGCGGACGGCTTTCCATTGCTGGTTATTACACAAGAAAGTCTGGACAAGCTGAGTGAAGATGCCGGGTTGGACGTTGATGTCCGACGGTTCCGGCCAAACATTGTCGTGTCAGGTGCAGATGGTTCGTTTGCAGAGAGGGAGTGGCGCCGCCTCGGAGTCGGCGAGGGCTTACAGCAGCAGTTGCCGATTAAAATTGTTAAGCCTTGCGAGCGCTGTGTGATTCCAACTCGAGACCCGGATACGTTAGAGCGAACGGGTGCACTGATGACTTCGCTGAAGAATCTGTGTCGAATCGACGGACGGATTATCTTTGGTCAGAACGCGACGTACGCCGGCGAATACTTGGCCGTTGGTACGCCGCTCTTCGTATCGGAGTAGCTCGCTCTATCAGAATAACTCGATGTCGTCGTCAGTACCGAATGCGTCATCCATCGGTTTGTTGAAGTGATGGTGGTAGATTTCCAGCGCTTCGGCGATTGAGCGACCAGCCAGGATATGTTCGAACATAATACGTTCGGCTTCCATGGTGTAATTTGCTTTGATTTCGTCCTGCAGTTTAGTCCACTCGCGTTCCATATAACGACCAGCCGGATCGGAAATCAGATGTCCTGTTTTCTCCAGACTCTCACCAATGTGCTCCATTCTCTGCGATAAGCGGTCGTAAAACTGGAAGGCGACGACGGCTTTACCCACTTCCTGATGAATCACTTCGGCTGCTTCTTTGATTTCATCCGGTGCTTCAGAACTGGCTTTGGCAAAGTGATCTAACAGCAAGCGCGACTTCCCTGCGATCGCGGTAAAGCTGTGAGTCAAGGTATCGACAGAATCATTCCCTTCCTTCATCGATGTATCAATCTGAGCGACTGCCAATGCCAGAAGCGTGAGCGTTTCGCCAATCTGGCTCCAGTTCAATTGTTCGTCAGGAGACAGGCGACTCAGGGAATGTTTCTTTTGAGGTTGCGAAGAGTACTCTGCGCCTTCATTTTTATAGGGTTGTGCCATGGGATACGCATCCAGAATCGGTTTCTAGAAAGCTTAGTACAGTTTGCTGGTGGAGCCAGTCTGTAGGCCACGGCACGCGCGGTTAGTCAGGTCGGACGGTGATTTTGCAGGCGCAGAAGTAGGGCTGATGTGTCTTTCGAGCCATTTCCGCTAGCGATCAGCTCCTGATAGTACTGATCCACTTGTTGCGTAATGGGGAGTTCGGCGTTACTGGCCAGGGCCTGCTCGAGGCAGATCTGAAGGTCTTTGTGCATCAGATCAACCGCAAAGCCATGATCGTATTCACCCTTATGCATGGTTTCGTGGCGATTCTGCAGTTGCCAGCTGCTGGCTGCTCCCTGACCGACCAGTGCCATCACTTTACCGACATCAAGGTCGTTCTGTTGCGCAAAATGAACTCCTTCGGCGAGTGCCTGTATTAAACCTGCAACACAGATCTGATTTACCATTTTCGTTTTCTGCCCAGCACCGACTGGCCCCATATGGGCAATCGCCTTGGTGTAGGCAGCGGTGATTTGGCACAGCGTCTCATAGGCTTCTGAGTCACATCCTGCCATGAGGGACAACTGTCCGTTGATAGCCCCTTGCTGCCCGCCTGAGACTGGCACATCGCAGAAATACACACCTTTTTCAGCGGCAATGCGCCCCATGTTTTCGGCGAGACCAGCGCTGGTGGTGCTGTGATCAATAATCAGTGAACCGGGCTTTAACTGATTTATTATACCGTTATCTATCAGCCATTCTTGAACGTCAGAGTCGCGGCTGACGCACAGAATTACAGCATCTACGTTGTCCGGCAGGGTTGTGCCTGTTAGGGCTGAGCCCGCGTTGTCGCCGAGCCAGGTAGTGACCTTGGCGGTGCTTCTGTTTGCAACGGTGAGAGTGTGTCCTGCCTGGGCCAGGTGGTGCGCCATTGGTGCGCCCATATTACCTAAGCCAATGAATACGATGTTGCTCATAATGTTTCCGTGAGATGAGATCTTTTTACAGGTCAAAAAAAAGCCGCTGAAAACAGCGGCTCTTTCTCGGTGATCGGTTAACGATCAGCCCGGGTAGTCACGCTTCGCGTAACCAGTGTACAGCTGACGTGGACGACCGATGCGGTAGTTACCGCTGATCATCTCATTCCAGTGTGCGATCCAACCTGGAGTACGACCGGTCGCGAAGATCACGGTGAACATCTCAGTCGGAATGCCAATGGCTTTCAGGATGATGCCAGAGTAGAAGTCAACGTTAGGGTACAGACCACGCTTAACGAAGTACTCGTCTTCTGTTGCGATCTTCTCAAGCTTCATTGCGATCTTCAGCAGCGGATCATCTTCCATGCCCAGTTCTGCCAGAACTTCGTCGCAGGTCTGCTTCATTACCTTAGCGCGTGGATCGAAGTTCTTGTAAACGCGGTGACCGAAGCCCATCAGACGGAATGGATCTTCTTTGTCCTTCGCTTTGGCAATGAACTTGTCGATGTTTGATTCGTCACCGATTTCATTCAGCATGTTCAGTACTGCTTCGTTCGCACCACCGTGAGCAGGGCCCCAAAGAGCAGCAATACCAGAAGCAATACAAGCGAATGGGTTGGCGCCAGTAGAACCTGCAAGGCGAACAGTAGACGTTGATGCGTTTTGTTCGTGGTCCGCGTGCAACAGGAAGATGCGATCCATGGCTTTAGCCAGTACCGGGCTGATTTTCTTCTCTTCGCATGGCGTGTTGAACATCATGTGCAGGAAGTTTTCAGCGTAACCCAGATCGTTCTGCGGATACATGAATGGCTGGCCGATGCTGTACTTATAAACCATGGCTGCCAGAGTTGGCATCTTAGCGATCAGACGATGCGCAGAAACCATGCGAGAGTGCTCGTCATGGATATCCAGAGAATCGTGATAGAAAGCGGAGAGGGCACCAACGACACCGCACATAACGGCCATTGGGTGCGCGTCGCGGCGGAAGCCATTAAAGAAGTGGCTCAGCTGCTCGTGCACCATAGTGTGGTTCTTGATTGTACTGACGAAAGTTTCTTTCTGAGCTGCGTCTGGAAGCTCTCCGTGCAGAAGCAGGTAGCAAGTCTCCAGGTAGTCAGACTTTTCAGCCAGTTGATCGATCGGGTATCCGCGGTGAAGCAGAACGCCTGCTGCGCCATCAATGTAGGTAATCGCAGATTCAGTAGCTGCGGTGGATACGAAGCCAGGGTCGTATGTGAACAGGCCTTTGCCAGTCAGACTACGGACGTCGACGACATCAGGGCCTACGGTGCCTTCGTAAACCGGCAATTCTAATGTTTCTTCTACGCCATCGACTTTCAGCGTTGCTTTCTTGTCAGCCATGAAATTAGGCCTCCTGCTATCTGATTAATACCCCGGGAGCATTGTTAGCTCCCCAAACTCTTCCAGTTTTTGTTCGCCAGTTCACAGGGTATGTGATGTTGGCTTCCAACCAGGTGTGGCCCGGTTTTTAAGAGGAAGAGAACACTTTTTAAGGTGTTACCCCAAAACAAAGGGGCACAACTATAAGTTGTGGAGCTTGTTTGTCAATTATCCTGAGGTAGGACTGGCCCCAGTGATGAAAGTCAAGTACAGAACGTACAGATTGTAAAATCTGCTTAACGTTTGTCAGTGTGGATGGTGCGTGCTGCTTTGTGATGATTTCGCCATCGTGACCTCGCAAGGCCAGACCAGGCTTGGCTGTATGCAGTCGGAATATGGCAAAGCCACGACATCCAGAAATTTTACCCAGTGTTCATTTTGAGTTCTGTTAATGATTCTCAATAGCGATATTTAGCGGGTGGGGCGGTGTAATCTTGCTGTCATGACATTTGTAAAACCCAGCGCTCGTGCTTATAATTTGTCGCGACAGCAAACTTGTGCAATAGTTGTACAAGCAAGTTGTCCAACCTTTGTGAGCTTCTGCCTGGCACCGGATTAGATCTCTTGATGCGGCACCCGGCAAACATGAGAGTGTACTAAAACCGTGAATAGCAATAGACCAAAAAATCTGGATCTGACCACGATACAGCTCCCGCTTCCCGCCAAAGCATCCATCCTCCACCGTATTTCCGGCTTCGCGTTGTTTTTTGCCGTTGCCTTTATGTTGTACGCATTGCAAGCGTCTCTCGAGTCTGAGCAGGCCTTCGGTGGTATTCAGGAATTAATGGATCACTGGCTAGCCAAGCTGATCACCTGGGGCATCCTGTCTGCATTGGGTTACCACCTCATCGCTGGTGTTAAGCACCTTCTGATGGATATGGGTATTGGCGAAACGAAAGAAAGCGGCCGAGTAGGTGCGATGATCACACTGATCGCTGGGTTCGTGGTAATTGCATTGGCAGGAGTTTGGGTATGGTAAACAGCGTTACTAATTTGGGCCGTAGCGGTCTGTACGACTGGGTGGTTCAGCGTCTTAGCGCTGTCATTCTCGCTATCTACACCTTGTTCTTGTTCGGCTTTGTAGTGGCGAGCCCAGAACTGACCTTCGCTGAGTGGCACGGTCTGTTCTCACAGGTATGGATGAAAGTGTTCAGCCTTGCTGCACTGATCTCCATTTGTGCTCACGCCTGGGTAGGTCTGTGGACGATCTCGACTGACTACATCACGGGCTCAACAGCACTGCGTTTCTTGTTCCAGCTGGTGACAGCTTCTTTCCTGTTCAGTTACCTCGTTTGGGGTATTGATATTCTCTGGAGCGTGTAAGTCATGAGTAACAAAATCAGAACTATGTCGTTCGACGCCATCGTTATCGGTGGTGGTGGTGCAGGTATGCGTGCTGCGCTGCAATTGACTGAGGCCGGTCTGAAGACTGCCTGTGTCACTAAAGTATTCCCTACACGTTCTCACACTGTATCTGCCCAGGGCGGTATCACTTGTGCGATCGCGTCAGCTGATCCTAACGATGATTGGCGTTGGCACATGTACGATACCGTTAAAGGTTCCGATTACATCGGTGACCAGGACGCTATCGAATACATGTGTTC
>PDUK01000125.1 GCA_006212115.1 Thalassolituus sp.
TGATTGTGTGAGCTGGCTTTAGTTTCAATTGGCGGGAGTTCCGGGTTGATAGCAATCAGGTAGGCTCTTTCGCCACTCTGATAGTTTTGTAGCCACTGAGCAGTCAGGGTGATCTGGTCGGTTTCGACGGCAGACAATCGCTCATGCCAGATTCGCACTTCTGTTATATTCCCCGAAGATTCAATAACGGACTCCCCAAGACTGTCGGTGACTGCTGATACAAATTCGGGTGGAGTCACATAGATGTAGCCGATCATGTCATCATGGATATTGCATCCGAGCACAACAATGCCCGGCTCACCGAATTCGATCGGAGCCTCAGGGACATCTGCGTACAGTTTGATTTCGAATACCTTCGGAGCAGAAAACGAATAAACATGATGGCGGATGTTATCGCTGTTGGGGAAGGAAACCAGATCGCTTTGATTGACCGAGAGCACACGGGGAGCAAATTTACGCTCAACCTGATCCATCAGAGCGATCGTCGGTGCTACTTCAGTCGGACTGTCAGTGCGTACAGAGACCACGGCATTTCCCATCGGCTGCCCCGCCATATCTGTGATCTTTATCCGATATTCCTGAGCAGAGAGCCGAAAGGCGAAAAGAAGACAGAAAGACAGAATCAGTACCCGGATGCAACAGCCTCCCAGCTTGTCATTCATACGACTTTGTTCTCCTGAAATACAGTCAACAAACCGGCATGCGGTTAAATTCAGAGGCAGTGAAGCGAGCATTAACGTCTGGCTGTTGGTTGTTTCACCGCTTTATATTAAAGGTAGTCAACAAGTGTCTGTCGCGCAAAGTCAGATATGTAATGTGTGCACCTGAAATAGGCTTTCAGGCCTCTCTTTTCGAGCCAGTGCATGGTCGCAGCGGAGCTAGGACGAGCCCTTCTGCAGCTTGATGAACATCAACGCTGTGGATACTACATCGCCCAGTGCCGTGTGCCGATCAATCACAGGGACATCGAGATCGCGTGCCAAGCCCTCAAACGTCAGATCAAGGTTTACCTCAGGTATGTAGCGCCGCTTCTGCCTGACATAAAGCTCCGACACTTCAATAAATCGATTAGGCAATTCAAAGCCATATAAGTCTCGGATATAACGATTAAGGATTGCTCTATCGTATTCGATATAAAAACCACAGATGGGTCGATTGCCAACGAAGTCGAGAAACTGCTGCACGGCATCCGCAGTAGCAACGCCGTGTTTACGATCTTCTTTCCTCAGGTAGTGAATCCTGACGGCGTCGGGATGTGTTACAGCATCCGAACGAACGGTGAGGTCAAGCGCCGATGAAAGCTCAATCGACCGACCACTGACAACGACCGCAGCGAGACTTAACAACTGACCTTTTTTTTTGTCGAACTCACTGGTCTCGCAATCCACAACAACGACGTCATCGCCGGTGTAGGGCTCCTCCATATGTGCCCAGCGCTCGGGTGGTGGCCGATACCCCGGCAGCCGCCGCTTTAACCAGAGAGGAAGTCTCACAGGTTCTCCAGGTGATAATGACTGACCAACCACTGTTTGAACTTCTTCACCCTATGCAATCCGTGACGCAATAACGACCGATCAACACTGCGCAGGTCAGATACTTTCAGTTGCTGCGTGAGTCCAGGATTCTTTTCCGCCTTTTCCAACTGATGACGAAGCCGGATTCTGAGGAATAATACGAGTGAGTCTTTCAGGCCCTGGGCAACCTCTTTGCTCAGAACCTCCTGCTCTGCGAGACGGTCGATACGGTCAAAGGTATTGGTCTCATACAACCCATGCTCGAACGCCAGAGCCCGCACGCCATGAACGAGAGGGAAGATGCCTCCTTTTTTGATATCGATGGCGCCGTGATCTTCCCGGATATTGCCCAGAAGAGTCAGTGGAGTCTCGAATTGCAAAGCAGGTCTCGCGAACCAGGAGGCAGCGATACTCGATCTCAGCGACTCGTGATGCCAGGCGCCACGAATTTCCTCAAATAATTCGCTATTGCCTGCGATGGGCTCCGCATCCATCAGGATCGCCATATTCATCATGGCCTCGGGAGATGAGTTGTTTAACCACTTACCTACGCGTGCGCGCCACTCGCCCGCCGTGTGTATCCAGGCATCGTTAATAAACATAACGCCACCAGGACAACGCGGATAACCAAAATCCAGAAGTACCTGATGCAACTTCTGAAGAGACGGCATCAGTGCATCCTTCACATGGTCATCGCGGATGATGATGGCGTTGTCCTGATCCGTTTTCAGAATCTGCTCACCACGGCCTTCACTCCCTAATACCAGTAAGCAGACCTGAGAGTTCAGTTTATCCGGAACTAATAACTCGAATGCTTTACGAATAAGACGTCGATTCAGCGTAGTAATCAGCGACATGATCGCCATGACTTTTACACCCTGCCCAGACAGGTTCGCGATCAGGCTTTCAAGGCGCCCTGCTGCAATCACCAGATCCTCTATTGAGCGAGCCTGTTCAATTCGCATCGCAACAATATGAGAGTGCGTTGAGAACGTACTGAGCATGTCCATCAACTCAAGTACACCAACGATTTCTTTGTTTCTGGTTACAACGACACGTTCAATCTGATGCTGGGTCATTTTTAACAAGGCATTGAACAGGTACTCACCTTCTTCTACCGTAATCAGATCAAAACAGGCGACCTCTGCAACCCGTGTTTCTTTCGGCAGAGAGTCGTTAAGAACGGCGTGCAACAGATCAGAGCCTGTCACGATCCCACGTCGCTCGCCATCACGGACTAACAGTGCATCATGCTTTTCATCACGCATCATTCTGGCGGTACGGACCAGTGTCGTCTGCCCCGTAACGTAGACGGGCGTGCGCATCGTATCGCCATCAACCTGCGCCAGAATAAACTCAGAAACTTCGCCACCACGCTGCTCCACGAGAGATTGCTGGGTTCCCAGATCCGTTCTGAAATACACAGAAAAATCATCCGAGCTATTAAGAAGCTGAATAAAATCTTTCGCTTTCAGGAGGTAGCAAAGCGTTTCTTCGATGGCAGTAAACCTGTGTTTACAGCTGCTCTCGAGTACCGCCCGAACATCGAACATGTCCTCAGTACCATACTGAGTAAACACCTGATCATCGTCGTCGGTTTCTTCCACAACGCCTTTGTATAAGATGTAAATACCGGGGGATTCCTGCCCCACTTCAAGAATCACTTCTCCGGCAGGAAAAAATACAAGATCAAGCCGGCTTTTAAGCCACGCCAATTCTTTTTCTGCAAGGAAGCTGAAAGGAGGCTGGTCAAGATTAATCTGTAAGCTCATAGGCCATTCCCTTTTTCATCCTGAGCCTGGCGGCCGCGCCTGGATACCAGCCACATAACGCCAACCGCCGTGAGTAAAGCAAAGAGTGCCGGGTGACGCCATGCAAAGAGAGGCTCTCCGTCTGCGGAAAAATATCCCCAGACCAAAGGCCCACACACCACCGCAATCACAGTGGCAGCCAGACCGGCGAGACCACCGGCAAGTGCACCAGCGGAAGTTAACCGATCACAGTACAAAGCACCCAGTAGCAGTGGCACATTCACACTCGCTGAGAAAGCAAACGCAAGACCAACAAGGTAAGCGACATTTTCAGTCTGCCAGAATAATGCCAGGAAAGCTGAACTGAGAACGGTCACAGTCGAAGCTAGCCGATGCAAATGGCGCTCATTCCAGCCTTTATTTGCGTTGTTAAGGGTTCGTGCATACCAATCGTGTGAAAAAGCCGAACTGCCTGTAAGGACTAACGAGGTCATCACTGAAAACAGAACGACAACAAGTATTGCCACCAGCACAGCAGTGAGAAACTCGCCACCGATACTTTGCGCTAAGTGCACCAATATCAGGTTGCTGCCCGCATTGGTCACCGGAGTCTCAGTCTGATCAAGAAGGTTGATGGTAAGAAAACCCAGAAGGATGATCAGAATATAAAAAATACCGATCATACCCGTGGCGTAAAACACCGACATCCGCGCACGCCGTTCATCAGCAACAGAAAAGAAGCGACTCATTACATGAGGGAGCCCGACTGGGCCAAGAATTAACGCAATCCCCAGGCTGAATAAGGCTAAAGGTGAGTCCTTACTCACTGCGCCACCGTTAATCACTGAGGTCGCTTTCCAGACATCAATGCTGAATAACTCGGACAGACTGGAGCTTGCGCGATCAAAAGCCAGTGCCGTTATCACCAACATCAGAGTGATGACCAACCCCGCTTTTATCATCTGCGCCCGGGAGGAAAATATCATGCGACCTGTTAAAGCCGTCACCAGAGCCAGCGCGGTCAATGCCGTCACTAACAACTCATAGCCGACATCGAAAATGTAATTAAGTAGCCACGCCATCGCAATAAACTGAGCAGAGAGATAAATCACGACCACAGGGAAGTAACCCAATGTCGCGACAAGCACGACGCGACGATCAGAAAACCTGTCTTTAAGCACATCAGCGAGCGTGAAGTGCCCTATTGTTCTCAGCTTATCTGCAAGCAAAATCAGAATAATCGGCCAACCAGAAAAAAATCCGACGGCATAGAGAAGTCCGCTGTAACCAGAAAACAAAACAGTATCAGACCAGTAATGCCCAGTAATGATGCTGCTGACAGATAATCTCCTGTAATAGCGAGTCCGTTCCTCAGACCGCCATACTCGCGACCTGCGGCGTAGAATTCAGCGGCGGTGCGAATCCGATTAGCACTCCAGATCATCAGAATCATTAAAGGAAGTGCAGTCAGGACAAAATACAGTGCCGTATTACTCATCAGCATTAAACCTCGACGTCCTGCCTGATCCGTTCGAGCTCATCATCAAATACAGTGTTCATTTGTTTGACGTAAACGCCAGTCACCAGGAACTGAAACAGGATAAGCATGATGGCTGCAGGAATGAGCCAAGGAGTCGGATTCTGTGCACTGACCGGCTGCAACAGTACCTGAGGGAAAGAGACAAAGACAAAAAGAAAACTCAGGTAACAGGTAAGCAACACGACGGCGACACTTGCACGATACTGCCGGATACGGACCCGCAATCGCTGATACTCTGGATGTATCAGAAGCTTCGCACGATACTCTTTGGCGTTCGAGTTTTGACTGAAGTTGAGATGCGAGGGCATTGGCCGGTCCCGGGCAAATACTGGACTATCAGTTTACCGCCTGAGCTGGCTTTTCTCTGCCCTACCATAGTAGAAGTGAAAAGCTCTATCATATCGCTGCGTTCTGGCCCAATAATTGAAGATGCATCTGATGAAAATAGTGTTAGGCTGAAAGAAAATAACCGGAAAAATGTATGATTCCTGACTGGCATCTACTGCTTCTTTCACTAGCTTATATCGCCATTCTCTTCGCAGTTGCCTGGTACGGCGACAAGCGTGCGATTTCAGGTAACCCCGTCCATAACCGCCCACTGGTGTACAGCCTTTCACTCGCAGTCTACTGCACGTCCTGGACGTTTTACGGTGCGGTCGGTCAGGCCGCCAGCAGTGGCTGGCTGTTTATGGCGATATATGTCGGCCCGATTATATTTCTGTTGCTGTTATGGCCACTCCTCGAACGCATTATCCGTATCACCAAAGAGAAGCGCCTGACGTCTATCGCCGATTTTATTGCCACCCGGTATGGTAAAGACCATTCACTGGCCATTCTGGTCACAGTGGTTGCAGTTGTTGGGGTGATTCCGTATATCGCGCTGCAATTAAAAGCCATTTCGACGACCTACGAGTTACTGACCCAGCCGCTAGGGTTCAGCCACCCTATTCCCGAACTGATATTTCAAGACACGGCTTTTTATATCACTCTGCTGATGGCACTTTTTGTCGTCATGTTTGGCACCCGGGATATTGATGCCAGCGAGCAACACCCCGGCATGATACTGGCTGTCGCATTTGAATCTGTCGTAAAGCTCGTCGCCATGGTGGCGGTCGGCCTCTGGGCGATTTATTCACTTTATGATACGCCAGGCGATGTGGTGCGTATTGCCCGAGAAACGGACCCTAACCATCCGCTGTTTAACAGCAGTTTCATCTCTGTCTCCTTTATGCTCCAGACTTTGCTTGCCGGCATCGCCATTCTTTGTTTACCGCGACAGTTTCAGGTAGGAGTAATCGAGAACGAGTCCACAGGCCACATCCAGTCGGCACGATGGATGTTTCCTCTCTACCTGGCACTCATGTTGTTATTTGTTGCGCCACTGGCACTCTCCGGCCATCTGTTTATGAAAGACCTTGGCTTCTCGCCCGACTCATACGTTGTCAGCCTGCCATTGACCATGGGGGCAGACGCTTTAGCCATGTTTGCCTTCATCGGTGGCGCCAGTGCTGCCACGGGTATGATCATTGTCGCAACCATTGCGGTCAGCACCATGATTTCAAATGAAGTCGTGCTGCCTGTTATTTTCCGCCGTCAGCAACGTGACGGACAGCAGCTGGAATCTGTTCAACAGCTGGTTCTGACAGTCCGTCGTCTTGTTATTGGTCTGCTTCTGTTGAGTTCATATGTCTTTTACCGCTTCGCCGGAGGGCTGGAGTCTCTGGCAGCGATCGGTCTTCTGTCGTTCGCTGCCATCGCTCAGTTCGCGCCCGCGCTGTTTGGCGGATTACTTTGGCAAGGCGGTAATCGTCAGGGGGCCATTGCGGGTATTCTCGGTGGCATATTTATCTGGTTTCAGCAGCTGTTCTGGCCCGTTGTCAGCCAACAGCTGGGCGCAGACAGCGTCGATGTGCTCATACCATACGCCCTGCTAGGTTTCGATATGGACGATTTCAGCTTCGCTGTCATTGTCAGCCTGATGGTTAACATCACGCTATATATTGTATTTTCTGTGGTCTCTACAGCTCCTGTAAGAGAGCGTATGTTGGCGAACGAGTTCACCAGTATGCGTGCAGCACCGGAGCGACGCCCGAAAAGCAGCCTGGACTGCAAAGTCGACGATGTCAGGGTCGTTCTGGAACGTATTCTTGGTCAGGAAAAATCTGATAGCTTCTTCCACGTTTATCAGGGAACGCACGGCCTTCAGTACGACAATGCCGCCGCTTCAAATGAACTCTTACATGATGCTGAAGAGCTGCTCGGCTCTGTCGTAGGGTCATCTTCTGCACGATTGATTTTTTCTACTTTATTGGGCGGCGAGCAGATCCAGCTCAAGGATCTTACTCTTCTCGCCAGCGAAGCATCTAACGCCTATGCT
>PDUK01000126.1 GCA_006212115.1 Thalassolituus sp.
GTTGAAATGTACGTTTCATATCATCACCCAGTCAGTGTGAACAGGCCCAGATAATCAGGGCAATTTTTAGGGCCGGGAATTGTATGCAAAAGAACCGATTAACGCAACGCTGAGATCCGTTTGTTTATGAACTTTCTGTAAAACCTTTTCGATCATCCGATTTTTCTCAATGTCCGGTCATTCTGATCATGATTTATGTTTTAAGTACTGATGATGTGTGATGAAGAAGAGAAGAAATCTGAAGTTATTACTAAATACGGTGCTGACTTCTGTTGATAAGTCGATTTTTACTAATAAATACAATGAGTTAGGTGGATTATAACCTTGAGGATAAAGGGCGGGTAGCTTGTCCAGAATCTGGGTCAAACTGGTGGACGAAAGGGTGGGTTATACACAGAAGGCTGATGACCGGGAGTTGTTCACAATTTCATTCACCCCTTAAAAGACAACCTGTTAAGGTAGTTATCCACAGGTCGGTTGTTGCCAATGTCCAGTCACTCTGGCTATTTCTGTGGATAACCGGGCCTCCCTCGGGTAATATATCGCTCCTTTTTCGCTATTTATCGACGTCAGGACAGAGGTGTATGTGACGGGTTTGTGGGATGACTGCCTGGGATACTTGCAACACGAGTTACCCGCACAGCAATACAACACATGGATCAGACCTCTGACGGCCTCCGATGAGAACGGGCAGCTTGTTCTTAGCGCGCCTAATCGCTTTGTAAAAGACTGGGTAAGAGATAAGTACCTACAGCGTATCCAGGAGATCGTTTCTGATCTTAATGGTGGTCTGTTGACTCACGTTGATATTGTTGCAGGCGAATCCCGCCCAATGTTTCAACGCCCTGCGTCTCCGCCACCTCGCCCTGAGCCTCGTCCAGCAAGCACTGAGACAATGAGCTTTGCGGCGCCAAGAGATCCTCAGCCTGAATCGACGTCTGGCGGGATGAATGCGCCTTTAGATACGTCAGCGCAGGCGTCTGGTTACGCTGCAGTACCTCACTCCGGGTCTGGAGCTGCATTTGGTTCGTCGCCAGGTGCAACATCAAGTACTGCATCAACTATGTCGGGGCAGGGTGTACCGAGCGGTATGTCGGCACCTCGGTCTGCGGCGTCTTTGGTCGATGATGCTGGTGCGAGTGCCTCTGAGTTGGCTGCCGTGGTGCCCATGTCGGAACCTGCCCCAGCTACCCCGACGCCGCCGCCTAAGCGCAAGGTACAGGTAGAAGGGGGGATTCAGCATCAGAGCTTCCTGAATCCTACTTTTACGTTCGATACTTTCGTTGAGGGTAAGTCGAATCAGCTGGCCCACGCCGCCGCGAAGCAGGTATCCGATAATCCGGGCGGCTCGTACAACCCACTCTTTATATATGGTGGTGTTGGTTTGGGTAAAACCCACTTGATGCACGCAGTTGGTAATTACTTACAAACCAAGAACAAGAATGCTCGTGTCCTTTATGTGCATTCAGAGCGTTTTGTTCAGGACATGGTGAAGGCCCTTCAACTGGGCGCGATCAACGAGTTCAAACGTTTTTATCGTAGCCTTGATGCCTTGTTGATTGATGACATTCAGTTCTTTGCCGGTAAAGAGCGCTCGCAGGAAGAGTTCTTCCATACCTTTAATGCTCTTCTGGAAGGCGGGCAGCAGATGATTCTGACGTGCGATCGTTATCCTAAAGAGATCGCAGGTCTTGAAGAGCGTCTTAAGTCGCGCTTCGGCTGGGGCCTGACGGTGGCGGTTGAGCCGCCAGAGCTCGAGACTCGCGTCGCGATTCTGATGAAGAAAGCTGAGCAGACCAATATGAACCTGCCAGACGATGCGGCTTTCTTTATTGCCCAGAAAATACGCTCCAATGTGCGTGAGTTGGAAGGCGCGCTGAAAAGGGTAGCGGCGAATGCTCAGTTTACGGGCAGTGAGATTACGCTTCCTTTTATTAAGGAGTCGCTAAAAGACTTATTGGCGCTGCAGGATAAGCAGGTCAGTGTTGAAAACATTCAACGTACGGTCGCAGAGTATTACAAAATCAAGATGTCTGATTTATTATCTAAGCGCCGTACTCGTTCTATTGCGCGGCCCCGTCAGGTGGCCATGGCATTGAGCAAAGAATTAACGAATCACAGTTTGCCAGAGATTGGTGAGCTGTTTGGCGGTCGTGACCACACTACGGTGTTGCACGCATGCCGCAAAATTAAAGAATTGCAGGAATCCAGTGCTGATGTACGGGAAGATTACAAAAACCTGCTGCGCTTACTGACAACCTAACGCCTGTTAGTTCAGGCTCCGGACCGAGTGGAGAACCATGAAATTCGTTATATCCAGGGAAGCCCTTCTGCGCCCACTGCAATTGGTAGCTGGTGTTGTAGAAAAGCGTCAGACTCTGCCAGTACTGTCTAATGTGCTGCTTGAAACCGAAGGTCAACAACTGTCACTGACAGGTACCGATCTCGAAGTTGAGCTGGTTGGCCGTGTCACCCTCGACGAAGTAGGCCAGGAGGGCGCGATTACGGTTCCTGCTAAGAAGCTGATGGATATCTGTCGCTCTTTGCCGGATGGTGCTCAGATCGAAATTGAACAGGACGAAGCGCGCGTTAATGTTCGCTCAGGTCGTTCTCGCTTTACGCTTTCGACTTTGCCAGCAACTGAGTTCCCGAACGTGGATGCGATTGCAGACGAGCAGACTTTCTCGCTGCCACAGTCGAATCTTCGCCATATTATCGATCGCTCCAGTTTTGCCATGGCTCAGCAGGACGTCCGTTACTACCTCAACGGTATGCTGATGGAAGTGACCAGCGACAGCTTGCGTGCGGTTGCGACTGACGGCCACCGTCTGGCTACGTGTGTTACTGAAGTGGCGGGTCTGGGTGAAACACGTCAGATTATCCTGCCACGTAAAGGTGTTCTGGAAATGGCGAAACTGCTGACTGATCCTGAAGCCAGCGTCAGCCTGTCACTGAGTTCGAACCATCTTCGCGCACACACAGATGAGTTTACCTTCACGTCCAAACTGGTCGACGGTAAGTTCCCGGATTACAGCCGTGTTATTCCTAAAGGCGGTAACAACGTGCTGCTTGCAGACCGTACGGATCTGCGTCAGGTGTTTAACCGGACTGCGATTCTGTCTAACGAGAAGTATCGTGGTGTTCGTCTGGTTCTGGGTACAGATACTTTGCAGGTGTTTGCAAACAACCCTGAGCAGGAAGAGGCTGAAGAAACCACGGCGGTTGAATACCTGGGCGACAGCTTTGAAATCGGCTTCAACGTGTCTTATTTGCAGGACGTGTTGGGTGTCATTTCTACCGAGAAGGTTAAGTTCACCTTATCCGATGCTAACAGCAGCGCATTGATTGAGGAGCCAGAAGACTCCGACGCTATGTACGTTGTTATGCCAATGCGCCTGTAGTCTCAGGCGCTTCTGATTTATGCCAGTCAGGCATCTTCGAATCAGCGGTGTGCGCAATTTGCAGCCGCTGGTTATTGATCCCCACCCTCACGTTAATTTCATTTACGGAGACAATGGCTCCGGAAAGACCAGTGTCCTCGAAGGCATTGCTGTCATGGCATCTGGAAAGTCATTCCGTACTTCTCAGCTTAAGCACGTACTCTCTCACGATCAGGATCGCCTCGAAATGCGGTTCAGTATCGAAGACCCAAATATGGGTAGCTGTGAGATGGAGTCGCTGAGGCTGAAGGGTGGTGACCATCTGCTCAAGCTAAATGGTTCGGTGTTGACCAGTCAGGCTGAAGCCGCTCACTGGTTACCGGTTCAGATTATCGAGCCAAATACGTTCAAGCTTTTATCTGGCTCCCCTGAAGAGCGTCGAGCCTTCATCGATTGGGGTGTGTTCCACGTGGAACAAAGTTTCATGGAACAGTGGAAAACGTTTCGTAAGCATCTCAAACAGCGTAATGCTGTGCTCAAGCAGAAAGAGGAAGAGTGGCTCGATGTCTGGAATGCAGGCTTTATTGAGGCAGCTGAGCACATCGATAACGAGCGACAAGCTTATCTCAAACGCTTTAAGCCAGAATTTGAGCGTATCTTGCACGAGCTTGATCCTACGATATCTGTAACGCTGGCGTACTATCCCGGATGGGAAAAAGATTCAAAGTTGGCGGACGTTCTTAGCCGTCAGCAGGAGCGGGACATGGTGTTGGGTTATACACAGTCTGGCCCGCACAGAGCCGAGCTCCGAATTAAATGTGATAAACAACCGGCAGCCGAGATCTTGTCTCGGGGCCAACAGAAAACTGTCGTCTCTGCGTTGAAGATTGCGCAGGGTTCTCTCTTTCAGCTGGAAAGTGGGCGTCAGACTATCTACCTAGTGGATGATTTGGCGTCAGAACTGGACGAAAAGCACCGTTTTGCTTTATGCAAACTGCTGGAAGATTTAAAATGTCAGGTCTTTATAACCAGCATCGACAAAGAAAAACTAACCGATGTCTGGAAGCCAGTCGCCAGTAAAGTGTTCCACGTGGAACATGGCAAATTAGAGGAATGCACCGAATGAGTGATCAGAGTTACGATTCGTCCAGTATTAAG
>PDUK01000033.1 GCA_006212115.1 Thalassolituus sp.
AATTCGCTCAGATCTGACGTTAAAGAGTGGTTTGCTTATATAGGTGAATATATGAATGCGAATACAAAGATCAAGGTAAACGATTGGGTACCTACCCAGATCCCAACCCCGAAGTCGTTACGCATGTCGGCAGATTATCACGAACAGCATTTCGTGAAGTTTCCGCATGTGGCCTGCTTCCACTCCCGTGCTGAGCTATATCACGCGGCAATTAACGAGTCTAAAGATCGTGTACCTTGGTTTGTGCCTCAACCATTTCGATTTCAGATTGGTCGAACCCTTTATACGCCAGACTGTTTTGTCCAGGAAGGCACCAAGAAAACTATCATCGAGATTAAACGCGGTGGCCGATTTGATAAACCCTGGCGAGATGATTTTGAAGAATACCTTAGGCTCAATGGCTTTCACTTCCAGGTTATTTCAAACGAAGAATTATACGAACAAGAAATCTTGGCTGAAAATTGGCTAACGATAATCAGAGTTCTGGTAAGGGGGCAGCACTACGATACCGAACCTACCGAACGCCGACTCATAGAAGAAATAATTCCTGTAGAAGGCGCATATTTTGGGGAACTTTTAGATCGCAATATTCCAGCCAATCGACATCTTCGCGAACTTTCTATATTTCGGCTGCTACACAAAGGTTGCCTGTGTTGCAATCTAAGCGAACGTAATCTGAACTTTGATAGTTGGGTGACGCCATGTATATAAATTGGCGCGAACGCCTCAACCAACACCCCTATCTATGGCAGCTCAGCAATTGGCCTTTGATACCATTCAATGAAATTCCTGCCAAAAAACGGCGTGGATATTTAAGAAATCAAACAATAATAGTTTCTCATGTTCTGTCAGGGAAGACATTCAGCGCTATCGCAACAGAGTATAACCTTTCTGAAGGCTCCATCCATAAAATCATGTCTCGCTGTCTTGCAGGTGATGACACCGACGATCCACCGCTATCGAAAGCATTAATACCACACTTTCGCAGAAGTAATTACAACCGTAAATCTCCATTACCGAGTTTAACAAATTCTATAGGGGCTCAGGGTGCGTTTTCAGCTTTACTTGACAGGGTACCCGGCCTGAGAAGACATCTAGATGAGCACATACTTGCAGATGTAACAGACCAAGCCTGGGGCCAAAATATCAAGGCTAACGTCTTTCACTCTACGTTATTAGCTTTCCTGGAACAAAATGATTGGCCGCATGATTGTTACCCCTACACGGAAGTTTTACGTGGATATGAAAGTTGCAGGTTGTACTTAAATAAAAGAAGGCATGAGCTTGAGCTAGATATAATTTCAAAACACGACAGAGAAATCCGCGTACTAGATCGAGTGAAGTCTGATCCCACAGCCTATTCCGAGATACAGATAGACCACCATTGCGTTGACACCCCGTCTTCTGTACTGCTGGAATTTGAAGGAAGAATACAGGCTCAAAGAGTGGATCGTATCTCCCTTCTCGTAGCTCGAGACGTTGCCACTACTGTAAACCTATCATACGTATTCATCTTAAACAGCAAGCCAAATCAATATGAAATTCTGATATGCATTGACCGGATCTATCAACCTTGGAAACGTATTGAATTCCGCACACCGGGATTCAAATATATACCGGGAGCTGGATATCCTTCTGAAAATCTTTTTTGCTTGGAGAGTGCGCCAGCTATTGGACGAGTTTTACTAGACAACGCTTTAGAAAACACCGCGAACTCGGTTAGAAGCCATATCACCTCAGCAGACTATCTCGGCGCAACGTTTTCTGCTGGAATACCGAAACTGCCAAAAGACAGAAACTGGATCGAGTTTGCCTTCAAAATCCTCTGCGAAGGCAGCCACATGTTCAAATCTACTTCAGGAACAGGTCCAGCAGACCCAACTCGTGAAAGCGTAAAAAATTCAAAAAAACCTCCAATAATCAGCTTAACAGCATTAGAAGAATTCATTGAAATGTCGTTAGCGAATGAAAATGCAAAACCAAGAGCCACCTTAAAGCATCTAACACCATTGACGGATTTGGAGTATTTACTATCAAGCGCCTATATTCCAAGGCTCCCGATTAACAACGCACAGGCATTGGTATCTTCTACCAGGCGAGCGAGAGCACGCATACATTTTAACGAAAACGGTCAACCATACATCAATTTTTGTTATCGAAAATACCGAGGTAAATCACTTTATAAAATATGCCTGAATCAAAAATATGCAGACTTCGAATTTGATGAAAATGATATTCGTTGGGTAACGGTGCTTGACAGTAACTACAGTAGCGTTGGCAAGGCATACGCGCCAAAAAGCTGGCAGAGCCACCCACACTCAACTCGCACGAGGAAATTTATCCATGATTTGCGCAAGAAATTAAAGGCAGATATCAAGAACAATCTTACTTGGTATTTCAATTACCTGCTTGAGCACAAAGAGCTTCCAGGAAGAGCAAGAGAAATAGTAAGAGTTTATCGCGAGTTTACTAACCAATCTTACCAATTCACACCAACTCTTTCCTCTTATCACCAGGACACATATATATCAACAGACGATGATTGGCTCGATGATTCTGAATTTCCAGAATGGTCATCAGAATACTTTGGAGAAGATGATGAAGATGCAAGCATTTAACACAAACATTCACCCAATATGGGATACCATGCGATTTCCATTTGAAACGCCCGCTATCAGCAAATTGAAAAGTGAAATATGTTTATGGGCAAATAGTGGCATCACCGGTGGCGTAGTATTAGGAGACGGCAGGACTGGAAAATCTATATCCATAGGGGTGATAAAAGAAGCAATTAAATTAAAGACCACAAACCAAACTCTACCTAGTATCACATACAGAGCGAAGAAAAGAGACAAACGCACGATAGCGCAATGCTATCGTAACTTATACAGAATAACTGGGGAAAAGGATAAAAAAGGATACTCTCCTGAGGACATGATGGATCAGATAGTCTGTTATATTCTTGATCTTGCAGCGCTGCACTCGAATAGACAGGTATTGTTATTTGTAGATGAGTTTCAGCGTATGACACTCGATCAACTTATAGTATTTGCTGAGTTACAAGATGAACTTCTCGAAGACTATAAAGCTCTTCTTAATGTCTTCTTATTTGGGAATATAGATGAAAGCGATCACCTTCTAAACCAGGTAAAGACTTCACAGTATAATTTTTTGCATGGACGGTTTTTTATACAAAAGTATGTCTTCAGGGGCATAACGAACAAAGATGAATTGTCAAAATGTTTGAGACAGTACGATACCTTACGTTTTCCAGAAATCGATGGTCCAACTTACACTGAGCACTTCTTGCCAGAAGCGTTTAAAAACGGCTGGCGTCTGGAAAACTTGACTGATCTCATTTGGAAAACATACCTACGCGTAAAAAAGCCGGAACGTCGGACGAGTTGGGGTATGAAGTATTTCACAGGGACAATAGCTCCTTTACTAAGCGGCTATCTAAAAAGAGAAGGCGTTAATAGAGTAAACGAAGCTATGGTATACCGTGCTATACAGGCTTCTGGTTTAATTACCAACGAAATCAACAGGGTTAAGTAATGAACGAAGGCTGGTTATATGCGCACGAGTTCGAAAGCCTTCAAAATATCCAAAGACGGTTGTTTCGTTCGAATCCTATTTTTTGTCGTCGAAATAAAACTACGATAAGGCAGACTGTTAACCGTCATATCTTCAATCATTCGATTCCTGTGATGAGACATGATTGCCGATGTGAATATATTTATCTGCCAGTTGAAAAAAACAAGGTACCTTCTTATATGGTGCCGCGCCGCTTTGATATCCACGCTAAAAAGAGGAAGAGCTGTCCTGAATGCGAAAAACTATTGTTTCATTGTGATGTATATAATTTAGATTGGCTACAATCTTGCCCCGTTCACGATGTTGAACTCTGCAATCAATGCCCTGATTGTGGTCGCGAATGGTCTATGTTTGGCCCATACCAGATAGGTGGTGATTTGGAAAACAGGTGCATGACCTGCGGCATTCTCTCCCCAGTCATGCGTAGCCTTCCAGACATGAATTTTAAAGCGAAGTTAAGTGAATATTTGAGCCCGACATTTTCTTTAGTAGATTTATATCTTTCTAACGGGTTTGGAAAGATGACATCGGGCATTTTTGATGTAGACCGCTCAATGTCGGGTTTAAACTCAAAGTATTTACCTTCACTATTGGCGAAAACATTCCCAGGCCTGGATTCTTTTGATCATTTGATCTACCACACAGGAATTTCTCGGGTAGATTTTACGTTTAACGAAATCGATCAAGAAAATATGTCTCAATCTTGGCAATACAACGAAAGAGGGTTTTTGAGAGAAGCTTGTACTACTCTCCGTCAAACCCTACGAGAAATTACAGATCTAATTGCATACGAAATCAAAATTCGGGCTCCAGCGGGACATACATTGAAAGATGATTCTAACAGCATGTATTTAGGGGAATGTCCATACTGTACTGCTTTTGGAGTGTGGTACCACCATTGGCATTACGCTATGCCAGTGAAGATTGGCGATATTCAATTAGCTGACGCACCAAACCATGCCAAAGCCATTCAGACAACTGATGGCGAAATCGTAGAGCTTCCCCAAATCATCATAAATACGTTGTTTAGAAATGATCTCCTACATAGTTTTATTGAAATCATGCGTCAAGTTAAGGGTCTACTAGCCTTTAACGCACAAAAAAGAAAGGATGGCTTTCTTCGCTGGAGTTATTCTGCATTTCCGTTTAGATCAATAGAAAAATATTCAGACTATCTGATATTCAGGACCGGACGCAATGATGGGTGTCTCGTGTATAAAGAGCCAGACATCACGGAGTTGCTAGTCATTGGCGACAACACCCTTTGTGAGCCGATTGATCCAATGTATAGCTGTTACGAACAACGGGGCGTTGACTATTTCATTAACAAGTTCAATGAACGCTACTTTCTTGAAAGACGTTCACCTTTGATGCAGTGATCATTGGTTCCTGTCTTTATTTCAAACAATTTTATGCATAATTATGCGCACTCCGCATAATTGATCAATATGCAACCAAACCACAAGATCAATCACTGTTTGAGAGGCCTCCGTCGGTTTCTTCAAACCTCCTGGCTACGGCTCGGACAGAGTTAGCGGACATTAACTTTACTTTATGTTTTGGAATCTTGAAGCTCTGCGTACATTAATGGGATGATAGAAAAAAGTTACTAAATGTCTTGGATAAAGAACACATAACCGCATGTTTTTATTGGCTTTATAACTCAGACATCTTTACTATTTTTCTTGGTTATCCATCCGGTTTGTGGATGACCAAATAAAACAGTGAAAATTTCCAAAACAAATGGTGAATTTCCAAGACAAAGGGACTTTATACGCTATCTTGGGCAGCTCGCTGAGCAAATTAACGGGGATCCCGATGGCGATGCCCGAATCCTTAATACCTGGTGTGAAATCTGCGTCGATTCGGATCAATGGCGAAAGCTGAAAACCAGTATTCGCAAACGCCGTTATCAATCTAAAGACCATGAGGATGTGCAGTCTACTCTATCAATGGAGGCTCACCGTGCCCTCCTGGAGCTTAAATCACGCTCCCAGGCCAAGACCATCAGCGCGGCGATTATTTGGGCAAATGAACAGCTGAGAAAGCCACGCCGCTCCTGATTGACTTAGATCTATATACCTTATACAACCGGTACTATAATACGTATTATATGCTCATATTAGCTTTAATCGGCATTATAGTTCTGCTTTGTTGAATTAACATTCAAATGGAACTATATTTCCGATAATACGCATATACTTTCTATATATAGAACTATACTACTTGTTATGAATACAGCGCATCTGAATGATCAAAAGATTCTCGAGGGGCTGGGAGAACGCTTCAAGGCCACCCGGCTGAGCCAGAATATTACCATGAGCGAGCTGGCTGAAACCGCCGGCATTACCGAGCGTACGTTGTACAACCTGGAAAATGGGAGCAAAAGCGTGGGGCTGTTAAACGTCATTGCCGTACTGCGGGCCTTGGGTAAACTGGATGAGCTGGACCATTTTCTGCCAGCGCCCCCGCCCCGGGCCGAAGCGCTGGTCAAGATCGAAAAACTCCAGGCTCAAACCCGGCAACGGGCTTCCGGTTCCCGCCACAGGCACCACCGTAAAGACAAAGAACCCTGGCATTGGGGAGAGGAATGATGGCACAGGCTTCGCAGTCCGTCGCACGGGTGATGTTGTGGGGCAGACAGGTCGGCACCCTGATCTGGACCAACAACCGGGGCTATTTTGAGTACGACCGTGCCTTTCAATCATCAGGTATTGAGCCCTCCCCTATTACCATGCCCCTCAGTGATCAATCCTATTCATTTCCGGCATTAAGCCGGGAAACCTTTAAAGGATTGCCCGGCTTTTTGGCGGATTCGTTACCCGACAAGTTCGGCAACCGGTTGATCAATCAGTGGCTGGAACGCCAGGGCCGTTCTGCGGACAGCTTCAGTCCACTGGAACGACTCTGTTATATCGGTTCACGGGGTATGGGGGCGTTGGAATTTAAACCCGCCCTTGGTCATTTGAACGAAACCTCCCAGCCCATCGAGATTGCAGAGTTGGTGGCACTGACCAATGAAGCCCTGAGCCAAAAACAGGCAATGGTCGTTGACCTGGCCGGAGCCGATACCTCCCACAAACAGGCGCTGGATAAAATCATTTCGGTGGGCACTTCTGCCGGTGGTGCCCGGGCCAAAGCCGTGATTGCCTGGAATCCGGAAACTCAGGAAGTTCGTTCCGGTCAGGTGAAAACCGATGCGGGCTTTGGTTATTGGCTGTTGAAGTTCGATGGAGTGGAAGAAAACCGGGATCACGAGGTATTGGCAGATCCCAAAGGCTACAGCCTGGTGGAATACGCCTACTATCTAATGGCCATCGCCTGTGGCATCACCATGACGGAATGCCGCATTTTTAAAGAAAACGGGCGCTCCCATTTCATGACCCGACGTTTCGATCGCAAAGACGGTGGTGACAAGATTCACATGCAGTCTCTATGTGGACTGGCGCACTACGACTTTAATCAGGCGGGCGCCTATTCCTATGAACAGGCCATCGGTGTGATGCGGCATCTGGATTTACCGAAACCGGAATTTGAACAGTTCTTTCGACGGGTTGTGTTTAACGTCGTGGCCCGCAATCAGGACGATCACACCAAGAACATTGCATTTCTGATGGACAAGGCCGGTCGCTGGTCACTCTCCCCTGCCTATGACCTTACCTATTGCAATGGCCGTGGTTGGACCAGCCAGCACCAGATGACCGTCAACGGTAAGCGTAATCACTTTGTGACGGACGATCTATTGGCGGTCGCACAACACGCGGATATTCGGCCCACCAAAGCGAAATCCATTATTAGCGAGATTCTAACCCAGGTACGCCGATGGCCGGAGTTTGCATCGCAGGCGCGTGTACCTGAACAGTATCCTGGCCATACCAATGGACCTTCCTGGATGGAGCTGATTCAGCAGGATCACCGGTTAGCATGGGAAGAGCTAGAGTAATGTATCGGCCTGACCCAGTTTGGCCGACTGGATCAGGCTCATAACATTAGCCGCCCGCTGCCCACTACGCAGACTGCCGGCAAAGTCGTATAATTTGCCAATCTGTTCCAGCTCGGTTTGAGCCAGTGTGCTCTGGTTGGTTGCGTGCAGGTCAAAGAACTTGCGCCGCGCATGGGCCATACAACCGATTTCGGTGATGCCCTTCTGGAAGCTGGCCTTATAGCCACTGAAGTCATCGCATACCAGCTTGCCCTGCCAGTCTAGTAGGAAGCTCCTGGCATGTTCGCCGGAGTAGATCGGGCAATTTTAACGCCGGCTCGGGCAAAGATCTTTTCCTGCCGGTACAGCGGTAGATGGTCCCCGTACTTGGCCACCCGCACCTGGGCCAACAGGCCAGGAGCGGGGATGCCTTTATCAATCACTTGGGGTGGTACTGGTGCCTGGACGAAGGCTTCTCAATCAGAACAGGCCCACTTGCCGCGGACATGGCGTTCCACCGTAAAGGTACCGGGGATATAGTCCAGCTTTTCACTGATGTCTTCGCCGATGCGTCGTAACTGGCAACCACATTCACATTGGGTATTGTCAGGGTCGTGTTGATAATGGTGCGGGGTAGTTCCGGGGGCAGCGGTTCCCGTCGCGGTGTTTGTTTGGGCTTACGGTCGATCCTGATCACGACTGAAGCGCCTTCAGCCAGGGCAATGCCAGATCAATATGGGATAATGGCCAGTGGATCGTAACTGAGCCCAGCTCGATACGGACGGTTTCACCTGGACCAGTACTCTTGGGTAAACTCAGGGGGATGAAATCCCGAGTCTGAGGCTTGCCTTCCAGATCTCTGCGCCAGCGATGGATCAGGTTGGCATTGAGTCGATATTGCTGGGCCAGTGCGGCTACCGATACGCCGGGTATGGGTTCGCCGGACGGTTACGTTTCCCGCGCCCTATTTATACTCCCTTAAAAATGCTTAGAATATGCCAGCGTGAAAATATAAGCTTCCAACTGGTGTTTTACATGCATACCTCGAAAGGGATTATAGACCGAATCACCTTCGATGGTTGAAGTGGAGCTGCGGCTTTCGCCTGGCTTTATGTCTATTTTGGACACAAGGTAGCCCAACGCCACGTCGAGCTGGCTATGCGCGTCAACCCGATACCCAACTCCTAGACCATACAAATCTGCTTCACCAATTGGAATGAGCAGATCCTGTCGGTTGCCAGGGATGACCGATGATCGGGGCTCATAACCTGCACGCAATGTGAGCGTATCGTTATAGTAATATTCAATACCTACGGACCAATCTGTCACGTCCTGGAATTCGCGCGGCAGTCTCAGTATGTCCGGATCGCTATAATCACTACCCACGTTTCGCCTGAACAGATGGTTCACCACACTGGACAGCGTTAAATAGTCCAGGTTTCTGTCGAATTGGAACTCCAACTGCTCCGTCACGCTGTAATCTATCCATTTAACATCCAGGTTTATGCGTAATTGCGGCATCATTAGCAGCGAGATGCCCGTCGCGATCCACTGTGGCTGGGTGTATTCAAGTTCGACTTTGCCCGTCTGCTCTTTATCGCCGCTGATAGGGCCCCCATCCAGCAAGGCCAGCAGGTTTTGGGCTGGTTTCAGCCTCAGCATGGTAGCGTTGAAATCATCTGTATAGGATATTCTGAAGTCACCTCTCATCTTCGTTTGTCCCGGACTTTGATACGTCAGCCCCCATGAGAACCAAGGTGATGGCTGCCACAACATCCCCAACGTGAAGGTTAGCGAGAGCGGATCCTGTACATCCACCTCAAGTGTCCCAACATCGGTGTAAGGCGATAAATCCAGTCCCAAAGCCCCTTCCGGATCAAGCTCTTCTAGCAACTCGTCGATCTCACCCAATGAATGCAGAACTGCACGAGTACGATTCTTGATTCCCAGCCCTTGCCAGGAAAATCCGATGGACCCGCCGATAAGTAGATCATCCGACAGGTTCATCGCAATTGTCGGATTGAAATAGGCAATACGGGTAATTCCAAACTGTTGGCCATTAAAGGCTCCAATATTATCTTCGTCCCTGGTATAGCCGAAAGCCTGAAGCGTCAGGGCAGAATTGGCAAACACAAAATCCCGATCCTTGAAGCGAGTTGCGAATCCATAACCCGGTGCCATCAAAAACGGAAGCTCCACATGACCAAAGAAAGGCAGATATACAGATACTGAATCCACCTCAACTGGTCGCGATGTTTCTCCCTGTAAGATGGGATCCTGCCTATATGCTGGACTGTTTGAAGGTGCAAAGGGTACACCAGGCGACTGTCCCGACACCGATCCTTCGTATCGAAAAAAGGCGGTCTGCAATTTATATTGTTCATATTTATTCTTGATTAGCGCCAGACCAGCCGGGTTGTAGTGAATAGCATCCGTACCGGGCGGGTACGCTGTTATGGAATTGCCCAGGCTCAACGCAATAGGATTTCCTATAGATAGATTCTGCGACAGCTGAGCCTGAGCTCCAGAAGTGACACAGATCAACACAAGGAATGTCACAATCAATTCTTTTCTCATACTGCAGCTGACCTTTCTCAATTTGGTGTACAGGAGCCATGTTCATCTTGATGTAAATGAAATATCTAGCTTTTCCGGCGCACTAAGATACCGATGCGCACACCTGAGATCTGTCAGATAGCTGACACGCGTGAACTGATAGCCGAACATTTCGTAACAGTTTCTAGCGGAGCGTAACTTTTTGTTATATCCCCAGCCTCTGTCAGGTAGCTGACAAAAGCCTGAGTCTTCTCGTGATACATTACTAGAAGTGTTTCTAGATAGAAATGCCATCGATCTTGGTTGTTTGGTATCGATTTTACTTAGACAAGAACGCCCAATATAAAAAAACGCCACAAATCCAGAAGGGTAAAAAAATGACAATATACTCTTGCGCACTTCTATTGGCCGCTTTGACGTTATCGGTCGTCAATCCGGCAAAGGCTGAAGAATCTGAGTACGCTAAAACCCGTTATCCCATCGTGATCGCTCCCAGCGGAGGTGTGTTCACTAAAATCGGACCAATTTATTCTTTTCATCGTATACCTCAGGATCTGCAGAAGCACGGCGCGACAGTTTTTCTGCCCAAGCTAGCCTCCATCAATACACCTGAGGTAAGGGGCGAGCAGCTGCTGGCTCAAGTGGACGAAGTGCTTGCCATTACTGGCGCGGAGAAAGTCAATTTAGTGGGCCACAGCCTGGGTGCGCTTACCGTGCGCTATGTGGCAGCGGTAGCGCCGGAAAAGGTAGCCTCGGTTTCTACCATTGGATCACTGACATTGGGGTCACCTCTCGGCGACTGGGCTCAGGAAGTCTTCGCGCTGCCTGTCATAGGTACGCCGATTCAGAAGATTGCGGAAGCTATCGGCAATACTATGGGATACGTATTCGGCTATTTGGAAGGCACACAGTACGAACAGGACGCGCAAAACCTTTTTATCACATTGTCCAGTGCTGGGGCCTCGAACTATAACGCCCGTTTTCCCCAAGCGGTCCCCGACACTAGGTGCGGAGAAGGCGCTTACGAAGTCAATGGAGTACGCTATTACTCTTGGAGTGGAACCAAGGTTTTCACCAACGTATTCGACCCCTTTGACTATCTGGTTTCTGTCACTGCTCTGGTTTTCCAAGGAGTCGACGACGGCAAGAGCGATGGCTTGGTTGGGCGCTGCAGCAGCCACCTTGGCAAGGTAATACGCGATGATTATCGGATGAATCATTTCGATGAAGTCAATCAAATACTGGGCTTGCGCGACCCCTATACAAACCCGGTTTCGATTTATCGCCAGCATGCCAATCGTCTGAAACTTGAAGGACTTTAGACCGCAATGAAACGGTTTATGGTAGCGCTGTCTGTACCCATTGCCCTAGCCGCTGTAGTAGGTTTTATATACTTGAACAAGATGCCACGGAACAGAGCCGAATCATTTTCCACTCAAAAGGAGAGTACGTCCTCAGCAGTAGATTTTACTCTGGAACCAGCCTCTCCTGCCTTCATAACTGGACTAGAGCAGCTACCAGCATCGCTGCAAGGTACGGAAGTAGATGGCACGTTGCTCGCTGATGACAACGGTAACCTCATCATTAACCCTGATATCAGGCGCGTTTTCGATTACTTTCTATCGACTCTCGGTGCTGAATCATTAGCGCAGATCGAGCAGCGGTTGCGAGCCCATATTCAGCATCAATTGCCTTCGAACGCAGCGCATCAAGCGGAACAGTTACTGGGTAAATATATGGCACTCAATCAAGCGCTATCGAAGCTGGAATTATCGGAGGAAAGTGAACCAAACACCCTGTTAGAAACGGGCGTACTGCGGGAACGACTGCTGTCTATCCAGAGTCTGCGCCGCGAGTATTTACCAGTAGATGTGATTGACGCATTTTATGCCGATGACGATGCGCTGGATCAGCTTGCTCTGGCGCGGATTGATATCATGCAAGATAACGAGCTTTCGGAAGGTGAACGACAAAAGGCATTGTCAGACCTGGAATTTTCTCTCCCACCACACCTCCACCGTGTTATGAGTGACCTGAACAAACAACAGCAATTGACCACGTCGACCACGCGTCTTCGGAATAACGGTGGCACCGACGCTGATCTTTACCTACTGCGTGAAAGCATTTATGGGTCGGGAGCCGCCGAGCGGCTCGCAGTACTGGATGAATTACGTCAACAGTGGCAAACGAGAATGACACGCTGGTTACAAGAGCGTAACAGCTTGATGGCCATTAGTGGCCTGGACGACACTGATCGCCAGCAGCAGATTGACCGCCTTCGTCGTGATCATTTCGAACCTGCCGAGCTGAACCGGGTTAAAATTCTAGAAAGAATCCATAACAGCGCCCCATAATCAACTGTATACGATATGTTTATGGGATCCCCCCACACACTTGTGTGACATATCCCTGGAAGCATGGCATGAGATCGTCGATGAATCCCAATGACTATAGAAAATTGCTAGAAAGCGGGTTTTGGTTCAAAGAATTGCCTGAGGAGTTAAAGCAGGCACTACTAGATGCCGGGATCATAAAGCACTTTCGTCAAGCGGGGCGATTATTTTCCCGAGGTGATGAATTTAACGGTCTGTATGCAGTACTGAAGGGATCGATTCAGATCACGGGTATCAGCGAGAACGGAAAGGAATCGGTACTGATCGTACTGGAGTCACCTAACTGGTTTGGCGAGATCGCATTATTGGACAATAAAACAAGAACGCACGACGCATTCACAGAAGAAGATACAGAACTGTTATGGATATCGCATTCACACATAAAAAGAATTCTCGCCGAGCGACCGGAATGGTGGAGAGAGTTCGGCTTACTGCTTGCCTTCAAACTTAGACTTGCTTTTGTTGCTATTGAATCAATAGCAACTCTACCAGCTACTGTACGCGTAGCACGCTGGCTAATGCTAATTGCCAACCGATACGGACTATCTCAGGAAGATAACCACAAGATTATCAAGGTTCAGCAACAGCAACTGGCGTTGATGGTTTCCGTATCGAGACAAACCACCAACCAGATCCTAAAAAAAATGGAAGCGCAAGGGCTCATTAAATTATCTTACGGCGAAATTGAAATTTTGGACATTGAAAATCTAAGGAAAGTCAGCGATCGCTTCAAGTTGTAATTTTAAAACTGTGGCTTTAACCCTCCACACTCAATCCCTTGAATAGATTTAATAAGTGATACCAATCCGATGAGCCTAAGATTGAACAATTTTAAAGTTCGCTATTTTATTATGATAATTTCATTAGCCAATTGCGCGGCAATAGATCCCAGTGAGGTTTCGAACTTGGGAAATACAACTTCATTACAGTGGATCAACAATATAGGAACAGCGACAGATGTAGAAACAGGCACAGCAAAGCTACAATTCATCGGAGCAGGAGGGTTTCATCTGGCCTTTTCCACAGGGAGTGTACTGGTTGATCCCTTTTACTCAAATCCTGGCTTGCTGGCCATTGCGACGCTGGGATCGCTTGCACCGGACACTGAAACCATCGATCGTCATCTGCCACCGCTTGACGATGTTAAGGCAGTGCTAGTGGGTCATGCGCACTACGATCATGTACTAGATATTCCTTACATCGCCACAAAGCTGGCACCCAATGCGCGTATTTACGGCAACCTGACTTTAAAGAATATCCTTAACGCCACACTTGAATCCAGCCAGGTCATTAACGTGGAACCTTCCATGTCAATTGATGGCGCAGGAGGGCGATGGCTAACAATTTCCCGTAACATGCGGGTATTTCCAATCAAGTCGAATCATGCACCTCAACTGGGTTCCTGGCAATTGGCGGCAGGGAACATAGAACACCCTCAGCGACAACTGCCGAGGGACGCTATTGACTGGCGCTCAGGTGAAAATGTTAGTTACCTGCTCGACTTGCTCGACAACAACGGTGCGACCATCTATCGCATATTCATCCAAACATCCGCATCGTCCTTCCCCAACGGCTTGCCACCGGATTCAATACTGAATGACGGTAAACCAGTTGATATGGCTGTGCTGTGCGCCGCCAGCTATCAAAAAATGGAACGTTACCCTGAGTATTTGCTGGAGCAGATGGCGCCGCAGAACGTGGTACTTGTTCATTGGGAGAAATTCTGGTCCCCTTACGAACCTGGTCAGGCCACCCCGCTGCCTGGACTGGATATTGAACGCCTCTATCAACGGATAAATACTGTCATCCCCCATGCCAAAGTCAGTATATTGCAACGGGGCGCTGTCATGAAATGGAGCCTCGGACCAAATGATTAGTAAGTTTGGGGTCCGTTTAAGGATGGAGTTGCTCTGCGATTGGAATATAATCCAGAGTTACCGACCATTGTGCAAGGCGACCCTACCAGAATTCGACAACAAATTTCTAATTTTGTCGGAAATGCGTTGAAATTCACAGAGTGTGGTCGTGTTTGTTTGGCTGTTTCACCCGATATTGAACACGATAATATTAGAATTTCGGTAAGCGATACAGGTATCGGACTCATTGAAAGCGCTAAGGCTAGGCAATTTTCGGCGTATACACAGGCTGAAAGCTCTACTACTAGAGAATATGGCGGGTCTGGTTTAGGGTTGGCAATCTGTAAAAACTTGTTGAATTGATGAATGGTCGGATAGGTGTAGAAAGCCAGGAAGGAAAAGGTTCTGAGTTCTGGTTTTCTGTTTCTTTGCCGGAGGCAGAAAATAAGCTAGGAGATAAAACCAGTGACGATAAAAGTTGCCAGTCTTTACAAGGATTAGAAGTGCTGGTAGCGGAAGACAACTTCGTCAACCAGATGGTTGTTACGCGAATTCTAATGGGAAACAAACTGTCAGCATGGTTAGTGAGGACCAGTTTGATATAGCTTTAATAGATTGTGAAATGCCTGAGATGAATGGATTCGAAGCGACAAAATTGATTCGACAATATGAGCACGAGGAAAATTTGAAGCCTTTATCTATTGTTGCTTTGACAGCTCATGTAGCAAAAGAGCACCAACAAGAGTGCATAGACTATGGAATGAATTTACATCTATCAAAGCCACTGTCTTTGCATGAGCTTAAGAATACACTATTGAAAGCAAAAGCACTGCACCATACCATCCATGTTCAGGATACTGATCGGAATACAGGTCTTTCCTGAATATAGACGCACCAGTGCCTCTTTCCACCCTACCATGGCGATGGGTTGGCTACACGATTTTACCGTGAGTTAAAATCATATCCGCACCTTTTTCAGCGATCATCACAGTGGGGGCATGTATATTACTGCCTGTGATGGTGGGCATGATCGACGAATCAATCACCCGTAATCGATCCACCCCATGCACTTTCAACGTTGCATCCACGACTGCCTGATTATTCTTCCCCATGGCGCAGGTACCCGCGGTGTGGTACACAGTTTCGACGTGCGCCAGGATCCATTGCCGAAGCTGGTCATCGGTTTTAAGCGCCAGCCCCGGACTCTCCTCTCCTCCATGAAAGGCTCGCAGTGCTGGCTGGGAGAGAATTTGGCGCGCCAAACGTACACCGCGCACGAGGGCATTAAGTTCCTTTTCCTGCTGGAAGTATGCGGCGTGAATGATTGGTGCTGCAAACGGATCAGCGCTACGAAGCATCACCTTTCCTCGGCTCTCAGGGCGCAGGTGGCAGATGTGTAAGACGAATCCCGACCGCATAGAGGTGGATAGTCCCCGGCCATGGGGCTGCATACGTATCGCGGCAAACTGCAGCTGCAGATCGGGGATCGGCTCATCTGGGTGTGAGCGGATAAATCCGCCGCAGTCGGTCGGAGTGAACACAAAGGGCTTTTTGAACATCATGCGCCCCAAGAATGCCAAGGCATGTCTGCTGGGTGCAACAGCCATTGACGTTCCAGACTTATCCAGGCAGCGGATGATCACGTCCGGATGATCTTGCAGGTTCTCGCCCACACCAGGCAAATCATGCACCATCTCGATCCCAAGAGCCTGCAGTTCATCTGCGGGCCCGATTCCCGACAATTTGAGAAGATGCGGCGAGTTGATCACGCCGGCACTCAGAATCACTTCCCTGCGCGCCTTGAGGATCTCCCGTACGCCACCCGGGCCGCTACGACTGAACTCCACGCCGCTTGCCGCCTTTCCTTCAAAGCAAATACGGGTAACATGGGCTCCGGTCATTACCGTCAGATTGGGGCGGGATAGCGCCTCATCCAGAAAGGTGTAAGCGCTGTTGGCTCGCCGGCCGCTGGGAGTCTGGGTCACTTGGAAGAATCCACAGCCTTCCTGCTCTGGGCCGTTGAAGTCATTATTCTGCGACAAACCGGCCTCAAAGCAGGCGTTGACAAAGGCTGTGCTGACGGGAAAGTGGTAGTTAGTGTCCACCACATCCATGCTGCCTTGATCGCCGTGCCAAGGGTCTGCGCCGCGCTGTTGCCGTTCTGAGCGACGAAACCACGGCAGCATGCTCTGATAATCCCAGCCCGGATTGCCTAGCTCAGCCCAGTGATCATAGTCGCTTGGGTGTCCGCGGGTGTAGATCATGGCGTTGATCGAGCTGGAGCCGCCCAAGGCTCGGCCTCGGGGCCAGAAAAAACGCCGGTTGCCAGTTCGCGGCTCCGCTTCCGTCTGATAACGCCAGTTGTACTTGCGGCTGTTCATCAAATACAGCATGTTCAGCGGATTACAATTGCGTATCCAGTACGTGCGGTCGCACGGCCCCGCCTCAAGCAGGCAGACCCGGTTATCCGGGTTGGCAGAAAGGCGGTTGGCCAACACGCACCCTGCAGATCCGGCACCCACAATGATGTAGTCGTACATTTTTCTTCCTCCCGGTATTTTGATTGCCGGAACCTGAGCTGGCAGGACACAAGCCTTTATGGTCGGAATGGCACTCCTGAGAAGACTGGAGGAATTCCATCTAATCAGGGGGCAATTTTGCGTTTCAACGCTCTCGCCAAAGAAAGCGGGAGCCCCGGCAGCGAGCGCAGAACCCATGGCAGGGCCTTGCGTTTTAAGCCGCTGAGCGATTCTGGAACCATGACCTCGATCAGATGTGGCCCTGGCTGGCTGAGCGCATATTCCAGCCCCTTCACCAGATCTTCCGTCGTGCTGACGCGAATTCCATGAACACCCATTCCCTGCGCCAGGTGGGCGAAATTTAGCACGGGGCCGTTGAGATCCAATTGGGATTTGGCCTTCTCGCCTGCCCCTTCTGCGCCAACGCGTTCCAGTTCTATATTCAATACGGAATAAGAGGCGTTGTTGAAAATGATCGAGGTGACGTTGAGCCGCTCACGGGCCATGGTCCATAACGCCTGAAGGGTATACATGGCGGTGCCGTCACCGATAAGAGCCAATACGGGCCGGTCGGGACACGCAATAGCCGCGCCAACGGCATTGGGGAGACCCTGGCCGATTGCCCCCCCGGTGAGAGTGATAAGGTCGTGACGTGGTGCACCGGCGGTCATCACTGACAGCATTAGGCCGGAGGTGATGGATTCATCAATGATGATGGCATTTTGCGGCAGCAGATGGCCTACGGCCTTGCAGACTTTTTCGGTGGTAAGCTTCCCTCGCGGGCGGCCGGGTCGCTGGCTGGCCTGCAACAGCGGCGTTGCGTTGTCAGCCCCCAGCACCTGGGCCAATCTCTCGAGGCTGGCGGTGGTGTCCTGCTCTGCGGTCGCGAGCGTTAGCACCTCGCAGGAATCAGGCACCAGATAGCTCCGCTTGCCCGGATAAGCAAAGAAAGACACCGGAGCCTTGCTGTCGACCAGGATGAGGTGCTCGACATCGGCCAACTGGATGCCGGCCAGTTCCGCGAGATAAGCGATGCGCTCAACTGGGGGCAAACCTGCTCCCCGCTCAATGCGCGTGGGAAAGGTTTCTGCCAACAGGGTGATATCGCACTGAGCCGCGATACGGGCAGCGGCCAGCAGGCTCGGTTCTCGCAAGGCGCGGCCACCAAGCAGCAAAGCTGTTTTCTTTCCCGAGCGGATGGCGGCTGCAACCGCCTCAATTACGTCATCATCGGCCGCGGGTGGGACGGCCATGGGCGGCACAGCGCACGGCACGCCGCCGTCACCCCATGAAACGTCCGCCGGCAGAATCAGGGTCGCTACCTGGCCAGGCAAACCTCGTGCGGCGGCAATGGCGTCAGCCACATCACAGCAGAGTTCAGCCGTGCTTTTAGAGGTACGCACGAATCCGGGCGATACATTACGTGCCACCGTTTCGATATCCGATTGCAGCTGGGCATCGTACTTCACATGGTAGGTTGCGTGGTCACCGACAATGTTAACGACCGGCACATTGCCCTTCCGGGCGTTGTGCAGATTGGCAAGCCCATTGCCCAGGCCACAGCCCAGGTGCAACAGGGTCGCAGCGGGCTTGTCTGCCATACGCGCATAACCATCAGCGGCGCCGGTAGCAACGCCTTCAAAGAGGGTAAGAACCGCCCGCATGTTCGACTCACTATCCAATGCCGCCACAAAATGCATTTCACTGGTGCCTGGATTCGTAAAGCAGACCTCAACCCCGGCATCAACCAGAGTTTTCATCAAAGCTTGTGCGCCGTTCGGCATGGTGGATCTCCTCAGCTGTTAAGGCATCTTAATTGTTAAATTGGCTGGGCGTACGCGTCAGCGCCCAGCGATGATGGAGCGGGCTGCTGCGCGGGCAGTCATAATGCAGCCGGGCAAGAACGTGCCCTCTAGCGAGCGCTTGCCACTGGCACCGCCACCACCGAAACCGGCAGCCTCCCCCACGCAGTAGAGCCCATCAATCGGCTGATCGTCGAAATCTAGCACCCGGCTCTTCAGGTCGGTACGCAAACCTCCCAGGCTCTTGCGGGTGATCAACTGCGATTGAATCGCAATAAAAGGGCCTGCGCCTGATGACTGCAGTGGCGCGGGCTTACAGGTGCGCAATCGGTCGGGGCCCCACTGGCGGGCATGCAGGATACGGCGAATCTGGTCATCGTTCTGCAGATGCCCTCCACCCATGAAATTGGCGTCAAACGCGTCGGCCGTGGCCTGTAGCACTGCGGGATCGACGTCGAGCGAACAAGTGAGCGCATTCATTTTTGCGGCCAGCCCGTTTAATGTGTCATCCACCAAAAAATGAGGGCTTTCCTTCTGCATTTGGCGCACCAGGCGGTGGTTGCCAAGCAGGGTTTCTCTGAGGAAGTGAATGAACTGCTTGTCGCGGATCCGCTGGTTATGTTCGGCCCCAGAAATGGCAAACTCCTTCGCGGCAATGCGCCAGTTCAGCAGTTGCCAAGTCCAGGGCTTTTCCTGCACGGCCACGCGATTGCACAGCCAATGAGTATCGAAGCCGGTCACCAGCGGCTCGGGCCCAATCCGCTCACCGCGGTGGTCAAGCCACAGCGCCGACTTGCAGGGAATGATGGACAGGCCATGTCCTTCGAAATGAGGAAACGGGTGTGGAAAGCCGGCGGCATAATTCCACATCTCACCGGCATGGGTGATGCGCCCAGCCAAATGATCGGCCACCCAATGGTGCAGCTTGCCGTCAGCAAAGGGATGTGCGCCGTTGAGCATGGTGGCTGGCTGGGGACGGTCTTTCGGCCAGTTGGCCCGACACTCCTCATGATGGCCGTTAATACCGCCCATCGCGAGCACCACCACCGGTGCGCGGAAACGCACTTCTTCCCCGCTTGCCTCATCGATGGCAACGGCACCACTCACCTTGCCGGCTTCGTGATCCAGCCCGTTAATTCGGTGTCGATGCAGCAGCGTCAGTCTACCGTTCTGGGTAGCGCGCTGCAGAGCGGCCACCATACAGCGTACCAGTTCCCGCGACGTTCCCCACACCACATGGTAGCGAGGCAGGCTGTTGCCCTCCCCGTTCATGCCCCGCTCCACCCAATTCACCGCTGGCGCAAAACGGATGCCTTCGTTGCGCAGCCAGTCGTACACTTCGCTGCGTGAATGCTCTACATAGTATTGAGCCCAGCGTATAGGCCATTCCTCATGGGGGTTGAGCTCGCCGAAGCGAATCCAATCCCGCAATGCCACTTCTGGCGTGTCTGGAATCCGCATTTTTGCCTGTAGCGGTGTGCCTACCAACGCCATGCCCCCAAAGGCCCATAACGCCAGCCCGCCCAGGCGCTCGGGCGTATCTCGATCGACCACTGTGACGGTCTTACCGGCACGTAATGCTTCAAGCGCAGTGACGAGGCCCGCGAGGCCTCCGCCTGCGATCAGAACGTCTGAATCAAAGAGCTTAGTCATGAGCGGACTCTCTACTAATGAGATGAATTTGTTAACACCAAGGATAAACCTCTAACATAAGAACAATATTTACTTTGGAGGCCATCTATATCGTCTTTGGAGGCCACCGTATCGATGGCTTGGGTCAACACGGTCTACATCAACCAGCTATTGCGGCGGCGGGGTTCAGGCGAGCTCCCGCTCCTCCGCGATCACAGACGAAATGATGCCCAGGGTCACCTGGGTATCCTTGGTGAATTTCTGACGGAGATCACGCGCCAGCAGTTCCTCAAGTTTGCCGCCGACGAGGGGCACACCCACCCGGACGTCGAAGTCCAGGGTCTGCAAGGTTCCGTCTCTCTTGCTCACCATCTGCATCTGACAAACCACCTTGGCCGACAACCCTACAAGCTCGACATCCCACTGCCCAGCATGGCTTTGCTTGTCCCAACTGTCGGTCTGGATGAGCGTGATATGCGCGGGCACCATGAATTTGGCGAACGCGGGAATGTCTACACTCACAGGAACGGCACGCTGCACACAAATACGGCTTTTTCGCTCACAAACCTCCTGGGATAGCATCTGGATATTGTGGGCTCCCTGCGCCTCATATTTTCGTAGCAGGAAAGCAGGATCTGTCAGCACCGGCAGCAACGCCCGGATCGGGTAAGGGTAGCTAATGGTTTCTCGGAACTTCATAATGTCACCTTAATGATAAAGAGCACTCCTTAGCCTCCCCGCAGAAATCTCGCGAATTCCCGCTGGAACTTGATCGGCTCTTCAATGATTGGAATATGCCCTGATTTTTCAAATACAACGACGTCTGCGTGCGGGATATGCGTGACCAGTTCCCGTTGTGCGCTCTCGGTGAAATAGCGGGATTGTTTACCAATCATCACGGTCGTTGGCACCTTGATGCGGTGCAGCGCGTCTGTCGCGTCATTTCCTTGCATAAAGGAACACATCAACTCCAGGTATACTTGCCACCGATCGACCTGCATCAGATATCGAGTGAGAAATGGTTCTGCGTTTGTGGCGGCCACAGTAGCGATCCGACGCGCCAATCGGGAATTGAAAGCACGCCTGACCACGCGCATGGTGACATCACGAAACTGTATTCTGACTTCAGGGGGCAGCGCCCAATAGGGAATATCCATGCCATGCGCTTCTGCCAACGCCATCAAATCACGAAAATCGGCGAACAATTTTTCCTGATCGGGGCCGAATAATCCATGGTGCCGGTCTCCATCATTTTTGCTGTTGGCGGAGTGCTCAATGTTCAAATATTTGTTGACGCGATCAAAGCCAAACTCTTTATTGTACATCAGGCAGGTGTACGCCCCTGTCGATATCCCCCCCAACGCGACACTGTCGAGTTCGAAGTGATTGAGCACATCTTCAAGATCACGCGCATATACAGTAAACGCGTGCTCGCCATGCAGCCGGGCATGATGCGAGCCACCAAACCCTCTGAGATCGGGCAAATAAAATCGGTATCGGCCAATTAAAGGCAAAATATTGGGAAGCCAGTGAGAAGCACGCGAACCAAAACCGTGCAACAGCACCACAGGCTTTCCTTTACCGATGCAAATTACGTTCAGTTGTTCGCCATCGCGCATGGTGACGGTTGCCATATTGACTCCAAAATTATTTCACCACACTGCCGAAGCTTGCTTCGCCGATCAGGAAACTGCTTTCCTGCCCCGGCATCGTCCAGTGCGGTGTTGCCTCGCTCGACGTTGCACAATTAGGGAAATCCGGGTTCGCCGAAGGCCCGGCAACCGTTTTTTCCATGACCATCGAAATATATTGATCATTGCTGCCTTCGAGCGTATTGCCATTGAGGATCACTTCTACGCCGGTAGCCTGGGCATAACGACGAACAGCGTTGATACGCGAATTCATGGGCGCATAAGCATCGGCGCCAACGCCGTTTTCGGAAGTGACTCGAAGGCCATCCGGCACCCGTGCGACCAGGGAATGATTGCCCTCGGTGTGGCCCGGCGTATGCAATAATGCAACACCGCGCCCAAGCTGCACACTACCATCAAAACACACCACCCGAGATGCATCCACGCCGCTGATCCCGTTCGGGCAATACCAGTCAGCCTGACAGGGCAACAGTGCGCTTGTTGAAATCCATTCCTGACGATGTACAAGCAATTTGGCATTGGGAAAAAAGCCGGTGTTCTTGCCACTGCCTAACCAGCGCCGGACATCCTGCGTGTGCAAATGGTCATAGCTGATGTAATCCACCTGCTCCGGGCGTATGCCAACGGTGGCAAGCGCGCTTTCGACATCATGGTACAGCGGCGCAATCAGATTTTCGGCGGCACGCGGCAATTTGATCTTGCTGGTGAGACGGTCGAAGAACGGCGTTTTGCGATTACCTTCAACGTCTGAAGGCGAGAAAAGCAAGGTTTTCACCTCGCCAGCCAGATCCAGGTACTGCAGAACAAACAAACGATTCAGGATATGGATAAAAGGAAAACGGTACGCGCTCTGCGCATAGACTCCGCTGTAGCCGTACCAAGTGGGATAAGGCACACGAATCAAGTCGATACTTTTGTAGAACAGCACACAGGGCTCATCCAGAAAGCGCTCACGGAATCCACGCGCGGCCTTGCGTACACTCGCCAGCCGATCCAGCGGCGATGGGTGCTGGCGTGCCTGATTGAAATCGTTGATTGGCTGCATTCCTGCTGGCAAGGTGCTCATCATGACGTGTTCCATTATTAGTGTGCGCTGGCAAGGCGGCTATTGATAAAGCGGGTGACAAAATCGGGAACCTGCCAGCCAGGCCGTAAAAAAAGACGGGGTTGAAATCCGACCGTCCAGTGAACCTTGGGAAGCTTTCCCTGGTAACGAGCGGCTTGCCACACGGTTTTTGCCACATCCTCGGGCGTGAGATGCACGCCCATACTGCGGAGGCTGCCCGCGTTCATGTTATCGACCATGGCGGTCTTGACGAACAGCGGCAACACATCCATCACGCGAATGCCGTCGTCCTGCCACTCCAGATCAAGGGCCTCGGTCAATCCGCGCACGGCAAACTTGATAAGCGCTGTGTTTTCCATGGGGCCCGACACCAGAATGCCGGCGTTGTTAATCAGCACATCCAGGCGCTCAGCGCGCTGCATGAATGCCGCCAGGGCACGAGACCACTCCTCAGGAGCCACTACATCTAACCGCCCTGAATACGTATGATGCTCGCCCAGCTCACGGGCCAGTGCCTTAAGGCCGGTTTCGTCGACATCGTAGAGGCCCACAAAGAAGCCATTGGCGGCAAACAGTTTCGCGATGGCGCGGCCGATGCCGGCTGCGGCGCCTGTGATAAAAACGCTTTTTCGTGACATTATTGGCCACTCCAAATACGGTTAGTCCAATGAAGTATTTGATATCCCCAAGGATAAACCGCTAACATAAGAACAGAATTTACTTTAGAGGACAGCGATATTGTCTTTGGAGGCCACGGTATCGATAGCCTGGGTCAACACGGTCATTGCCGCGGCGCAACGGCTGGGAGTGGAGCGTGATTCCCTGATGGTCACGGCGGGCATTCCTGCGGCGGCGCTGGACGCCAAACGTTGGCCTATTGATTACATTACCCGGCTGTGGCATGCCGCTGAACGCTGCACTGGCGACCCAGGGTTGGGCCTCAAGACCGGCGTCAGGGTAGGCCCCAGCAGCATCAACGTGGTCGGATTCGCACTGCAGTCAGCAGCAACGCTGCGTCAGAGCATTGCCTTGGTGCAGAAATACCAGTCGTTGATTTCCGATGGCGGCCGATTTCAGATGTTGACCGGTAATACTGCAACGTGGGTGGTCTACCACCCTCGGCAGGGTGAGCTCGCGTTCAGCCCACACCAAATAGAAGCGGTGCTGGCCGCCGTGGTTACGTTCGCCAGCCGGGTAATGGGCTTGGCATTGCGTCCTCGCCGGGTGCAATTCAGTCACGCTCGGCTCGGCCCCTTGAAAGGCTATCGTGACGTATTTGGCTGTCCTGTTGAGTTTGAGCAAGCATTCAGCGGTTTGCAGGTGGACAATTCCGTACTGGATAAATATCTGCCCCAGGCAGATACCCAGCTGGCCAAAATGCACGAGCAGTATACTTCTGCCCAACTTGCCGCCCTCACCGAGAGCTATATGTCGGCGGAAGATCTGCGACAATGGCTGGCGGTGCATATGGGTCCTCAAGTTCCCCGGCGGATTCAGGCCGCCCAGGCTCTGGGAGTCAGTGAGCGTACCTTGGCTCGGCGACTCCAGCTATATGGCCAGACGTTCAATGGGTTGCTTGATGAGGTACGCCGAGAAATGGCTCTGCAGGTTATGACTGATACGGATCTTGCGCTGGCCGATATCGCGCTGTCGCTTGGTTTTGCCGACTCGAGCACTTTTCTTCGCGCTTTCAAGCGGTGGACAGGGATGACACCGGCCCGATGGCGCAAACAACACGAAGACAAAAGCGAATCACACAGGTAAATATCGAATTCGTAAACTCCGGCTCACCTAGTCGAGGCTTACTTGGAGTCGACGAATTTGCCACCCCTTAAAATAATGGGTGATCCTTCCATCAAGACCTAGCGCGGCATTTGATATCTTTCATGAGTCAGTTCTTCTCAGATTCGCTGTCGGCTCCGATCATACCCGTGACTACCATGGTTGGTGCCTCCCGCAAGAAGCACCTACTTTATCGGCTCTCAATCTTTTGTCCAGGCCACAAGTGTGTGGGTGTAACAAGCGCGCTTTTTTCCGTCGTCAGCACATCGGTAATGGTGGTGTGTCCGCAATAACCCCCTTTAATAACCGCAGCATGTCTAACGTTGTGAACAACTTGGCCAACTCATTATTTAGCTTGCCTCCGAATAGCAGGTGCACCCAATCGAAAAATCATTATCTTCGGCAGACCTTGATCTATAAGCTCAGCTAACTCATTGCGAGCTTCGGACGGAGCGACTTAACCTCATGATCAGTAAGCACAACTTAAGGAGACGCTTCTTCTCGATAGAAATGCACATCCACGACTGAGTTTTATTCATCTCGACCATCCTTACCGGCTTAGCCCCCATGTTCCGTTT
>PDUK01000127.1 GCA_006212115.1 Thalassolituus sp.
ATTCTTTCTTCACTTCACCAAGGATACGCACGCCCAGACCCGGCCCAGGGAATGGGTGACGGTAAACCATGTCGTAAGGCAGGCCGAGTTCCAGGCCAATCTTACGCACTTCGTCTTTAAACAGCTCACGCAGCGGTTCAACCAGATCCATCTTCATGTCTTCTGGCAGACCACCCACATTGTGGTGCGACTTGATCACATGAGCTTTGAAACGCTAATCACTCAAACCTTTGCTCTGCGACTTCATCTTCCTTCTGTTCCTGACTTCGGATGCTTTCGATTTTGACCTGCAGCCTGTCATAGACAAGCTTGGCAGCGGAAGCAATATCAGGACGATCGTGATGAATCAATCTACCTATGGCATCTGCTCTTGGTTGCATGACCTCCGCGCGACTACCCGACCATACACCCGGCGTCACACTCTCAGCAAAGGCCTCTAGAACAGGTCCTGGATCAGGAGCTGCTTCAAGAAACTTAATTGCTGGTACAGACACAGATATGCCTCGGTATTCGGCACTACTCATTGACCAATGCCTCAGGCCGTACGCTAGTTCTGCCCAAACACTGTCATTCTCTCTCTGACGGCACCATTGGATCAAATCTGTGATATCTATCCTAGCGAGGCGCGATTTATCGATTCCACTTCTTTGAATGAAAAATAGTCTCAATTCGCGCTTTTCTTCTTGAGCGTCGAACACGCGGTCAAGAAAAGCTTGTGACATCAAAGCAATCGTTGTTTCAATTGTTCGATCAAACCCGGAGATGTAACCATAGCGTCGCTCCACGACTGCGAGCATTGCATCTAGCCACCCGAGTTTAAGTGATTCATTCCCATCGAATCGTAAACAACTACTGATTACTCTCTCTAGCGAATAGTCACTACTCCCGCCGACATCTCTATCTTCCTTCTGAAATATCTGAATTGCCGCTTTCAAACCTATTTTTCTGAGCTCGGGACCTAAGGTATCGGAATCCACATCTTCCCCATGCAGCCTCATACTTAGAGCATCGATTATTACCCCATCGCCCGTTGGCTGCTCTAAAACGCTTCTACCAAGGTCGTTGATACAAGAATTCGGCAAGGCAGAATATTCCTCTCGCCACAGAAGAGACCCATATGTACGAAGGGCTACATCGGGATATTCAAGAACGGAAATACAACGATCAAGATCCGTTTCAGTAAATGAGTGAACAGGGTGTAATAAGATCAAGACCCGACGAAGAGCAGCATGTTGAGCACATTCATTGAGTAGTTCTTGAGCCGCTTCTCTATCATTAGAATCGACTGCTTCAATAAATCCTGCAAAAACACCGAAGGTACTGAGTTCAGGTTGCAAGCGATTTAAATACTCGACCAATGCGACCCAACATCTGTGAATATCAGATGCTCCTTGTACCAACCCGTATCCAAAACTCTGAGCCAAGGACATCTGATCTTGCCCAAATAACTGTTCTCCTAATTCATCAAAAGAAAGCCCTGATGCGGCAAACTCAGATCCGAGGTGTTTTGCTCTTTCAACTAACCTTTTACTAGACTCCTCATACCTATCCCTTCCATCAAATTCCAATTCAGAATCCAAGTTCCAGTAACTATGACGAGTCGGAAATACATAAGCCTGAATTCTGGCGATCAAGTCCGTTGGCTCTAGTTCAGTCTCTAGCTGAATCAGGTCAACCGACACTTTGCTTGCATCACCACCGCTCGCTCTACGGCTAAAGAAGTTTACGGCACGAACTGCATGAAGCCCTTCCGGCCACGACGAGTTTTGGAGGAATAGACGCGCGCTTTCAAGTAGTTTTTGGCGTAAATTTTCTTGGTTCCACAACCCACTAAATGCGTCGGCTAACGCTCCACGAGCGGACGATTTCAAATCAGAATCAGTAGAAGTTCCCAACTCCACGGCGATATCGATAAATGCACTACGCCACTCCAGCAATTCCTCATAATTTGGATAGAAGCCATAATCGCGAGGACGAGCACCAAAATCTCTACTTCCATATCCTGTAAAATGATCAGCTAATGCTGATCTCAGCATTTTCAACCCCAAGGATCGTCTATCTGACGAGTGATGCTGTAAGCATCTTCGAAGTACTGAAATACGCTGCTGTAAAGAAGCATGTGTTCCTGATAAGTATGCTCGAAAGAACCCCTCCAGGATTCCTGAAGCAGAATTGTGATTGTTGTATTCCTTCTCTTGATCTGAAATTTCTAGCAATATGTCCACACATCGGTCAAAAAGATCAGCGTCATATGCAATAGATTTCAAAAGACCTAATATCGTGTTCTTGTAAGTTTGATACCCCTTACCTGGAATAACGTAATCAGCGGCAACTAGCTCACGCTCAATACAACATAGCACGGTCTCTGGGGCCGCAGGCGCGACATACCCCAAAATTTTCTGCCTACCAGCATCAAGCTCTAAGAGTTTACCCAGCAGTCCTCCTGAACTTAGCCATACTTCAACAATTTCACTGACAACAGGATGATCATGTAATAAACCGATTCGGTGTGCGAATGACATCAATAGCCTAGGGGAACCGGACTGCTCGAAAGCATTCCTTACTTCATCCATTGGTAAACTACTTAAAGCTGATGCTGCTAACCTGTTGGCAATCGCCTGTGGAAGTATGGCCCGCCAATGACTTCGTTGTTGGACAATGTGACGCTCCGAAAGCAATTGCACTGCACGAAACAATTTCTTTCGAGATGTATCCGCAATGGATGCCAGAATAGCTAGTTCACTTCCTTCATCACCTGAGCTGGAGACTGAGAATGAATAGACTAATGACAGAATTTCAGCCTGTTCTCTCAAGTCATCATTTGACGATTTACGCTGCTCAAACAGACGATTAAATAGCTGCTCCTCTGACAGCTTTGCCAGACTCTCCCCTTCCTCCACTCGCTCGGCAATTGCCAGAGCAACCCTAGCGTTACCATCTGCGAATTCAGCGATTCGCCTCGCATTTAATTGCCCAACGGCGGGAAAGCGCCGCAGTAAAAGCTTTTCCGCAATCTGAGGGCCAACAGTCTCAATATGTACCACTTCGGTAGTTTGCGGCTTACCATCCGAGATATCGTACTCAATAGTGATTAGACGTACATTGCCCCCGTCTGTTGATACTTTTGGGGCAAGAGATGAGTGAAGATCTGAGGGACAGTTATCTAATACCAATGTTGCTGTTCGCCCCTCAGATATGAGTCGTTCCAACATCACTGTAGCTGATGGATTGGGGCTGTCACCTGTATCCACGTATACCACGGTTGTACGATCCAGCGGATTAGCGCCGATGGTTTCGTCAAAAAGAGCCTGCACAATTCGCGTTTTTCCCACACCTGACAGGCCAGTAATACGAACTGCTTTTGAGGTCGTTCTAATCAGCTCACGTATAGGATCAATGGCATCTGTAATACCAAGCCTCTTGCCCTTTGGTAGCGTAATAACCACACCTTCGTCATCAATGAGAGTGTCGTCCACACCACTTGGCGGATTGCTCCACGCAGCATAAGGCTTCCAACCTGAGTATCCTTGACCAAGTTTTTCCTTTACCCACAGAAGAACAGACGGATGCTGACGCAACCATAACGCCAACTTTGAGCGATCATAAAAATCCAAATGAATTCGGTCAGAGTTGAAGTGACCTTGCATAGCATCCTTCATCGCTTCAAGACGATCTCTTCTCATTTTGGGTGAGCAATCGTCTGACAAACTAACGATGATATAGCTACCACCTTTTAATATTTGCTCTGCAATTGTTTCACAGAGTTGTCCATTCTCATCAGACATCTCACTCTGAATAATTGACTTGGGCATCGAATGTACTTTGGCCTGCAAAATGGTATCGGCTCTTTCCAAGAAACCGGTGCTCAGGTTCTTGGTTGGCACCTGGACGTGAATATCTATCCCCCCATCTGGTGCATTAATAGAACCAGACCAACGAACATACGCGGGACTATATCCATTTGCTGCAACCTCAGCTTCGGCCAACCGAGCAATAAGCTCTTCTAGAAGTACATCAGACAAGCGCAGTAAGTCATCTTTCTCGATATCAAAGATCGCCAAGGTATTACCTCTAGAGAGCATTCCGTTGTTTTAGACTTCACCAAGGTTACCACGAATGATCTGGACGCAAACGAGCATGCTAGTTCAAAACGCGAGCACCCGATATAAAGAACCATTCTTCCTAATGTTTCGCACTGATACCAGACACAAAAAAGCCACCCGAAGGTGGCTTTCTTATATGAGTGATTCGCCGCAGCGGCTTACTCCCACTCAATCGTCGCAGGTGGTTTTGACGATACATCGTAAGCTACACGTGAAATGTGCTCGATCTCATTAATAATACGATTTGAGACTTTCTCCAGCAGCTCATAAGGGAGGTGAGCCCAGCGTGCTGTCATAAAAT